>DASTUJ010000024.1 GCA_035759705.1 Actinomycetota bacterium
CCAGGGAGGCGATGGACTCCACCAGCACCGCAGACGCGCCGCCGTGGAGCATCCCCCACGGCTGGGAGTTGGGCGTCACCGGCATCCGGGCGACGATCCGGGCCGGTGAGGCCTCGACCCACTCGATGCCCATTAGCGACATCAGTGGGCCGCGGCCCCTCTCGTTCAGCTCCTCGGGAGTAGGCTCCTCGTCGCTCACTTACCGGCCAGAGAGCCCTCGTGGGCGCTCTCGATCTTGGCGACCTCGGCTTTGGGCGCCAGCCGCCAGAAGTGCTCGGACTCGGTCTCCCAGTTCTCCAGCAGCGAGTACGCTCTGTCGGACCCGGTCAGCTCGGCGTGGTCGGCAATCAGCTCCAGCAGCTCGGCCAGGTCGGTGCGGCGGGGGCGGTGAAGGTCGACCAGCTCAGGGTTCACCCGGGCCCTGAGGCGCATCTCCGGGTCCCAGACGTAGGCCTGCCCGCCGGTCATTCCCGCTCCCATGTTCCAGCCGGTAGGTCCGAGGACGACGACGGTTCCGCCGGTCATGTACTCGCAGGCGTGGTCCCCGGCGCCCTCGACGACCGCGGTGGCCCCGGAGTTGCGGATACACAGGCGCTCGCCGCCCTTGCCGGCTACGAACAGCTGCCCTCCGGTCGCGCCGTAGAGCACGGTGTTGCCGATCAGGTGCGGGTCGCCGGCGTCGTTCTCCGGCGCCTTGATGACGATGCGCCCGCCGCCCATTCCCTTGCCGACGTAGTCGTTGGCCTCGCCGGTCAGGATGAAGGTCACACCCTCGCTGAGGAACGCCCCGAAGCTCTGTCCGGCCTCGCCGTCGAACCGCGCGGTTGCCTTGCCGGGAGGCGCGTTGAACCCGTGGTCGTGGGCGATGCCTCCGCCCAGCCGGGCGCCGACGGTGCGGTCCTTGTTGTGGATGGGGTAGGAGAAGTCGACCTCTCCGCCCTTCATCAGCGTCTCGAAGCAGTCGTCGAAGACCTTGTCGCCCAGCTCCGAGGTCGGCTGCTGGATCGGGTGGGACGCCACGAAGTGGCGGGTGCCCTCCTCCTGGAACATCATCGGGCTCACGTCGAGCATGCCGGCGCGGTCGGACTTGAGGTCGGCCTCCAGCAGGTCCATGCGGCCGATGGCCTCGTCGAGCGAACGCAGTCCCAGCGACGCCAGGATGCGGCGGGTCTCCTCGGCCACGAACACCAGGTAGCGGGCGACCTTCTCCGGCGTGCCGGTGAACTTGGCCCTGAGGTCCTTCCGCTGGGTGGCGATGCCGACCGGGCAGGTGTCCCGGTGGCAGGCACGCACCATGATGCAACCCTCCGCCAGCAGCAGCGAGGTCCCGAACGAGTACTCGTCGGCGCCGAGCAGGGCGGCCATGATCACGTCGCGGCCGCTCTTCATGCCGCCGTCGACCCGGATTTTCACCCGGTCCCGCAGGCCGTTCTGCATGAGCGTCTGCTGGGTCTCGGCGATGCCGAGCTCCCAGGGCAGGCCGGCGTTCTTGATCGACGAAAGGGCGCTCGCGCCGGTTCCGCCGTCCCAGCCGGAGATCTGGACCACGTCGGCCAGAGCCTTGGCGACACCGGCGGCGATCGTGCCGACACCGGCCTCTGCGACAAGCTTCACCGACACGGTCGACTGCTGGTTGACCTGCTTCAGGTCGAAGATCAGCTGGGCCAGGTCCTCGATGGAGTAGATGTCGTGGTGCGGAGGGGGGGAAATCAGCGCAACGCCCGGGCGGGTGTGCCTCAGGGCCGCGATCTCGTCGGTCACCTTGTGACCCGGAAGCTGGCCGCCCTCACCGGGCTTGGAGCCCTGGGCGATCTTGATCTGGATCTCCTCGGCCCACGACAGGTACTCCGGCGTCACGCCGAAGCGACCGGACGCCACCTGCTTGACCTTGCAGCGCCGTTCGTCGCGGTAGCGGCTGGGGTCCTCGCCGCCCTCTCCGGAGTTGGCGGAGCCGCCGATTGAGTTGAGGGCGATGGCCAGCGTCTCGTGGGCCTCGGCCCCGATGGCGCCGTGGCTGATCGCGCCGGTCGAGAACCGCCGGGTGATGGCTTCGACCGGCTCCACCTCGTCGAGCGGGACCGGCTCGGCGGCCTTGAACCTGAACAGGTCGCGGGGTTCGGTCTGCGGCCGCTGCTCGACCAGCGCCGCAAACTTGGCGTAGGTGTCCCACTCGCCGTTGGCCACGGCCTCCTGAAGGGTGTCGACCACGTCGGGGTTGGTGGCGTGGTACTCGCCGTTGACCCGGTACTTGATGTAGCCGGGGTGCGGCACCCTCGGGGCGCTCTGGAAACCCTTGTCGTGGCGCCTGAGGACGTCGTCGGCGATCTCGGCCAACCCGATGCCGCCCATCGGCGACGGGGTGCCGGTGAACGCCAGGTCGATGACCTCGGGGCCGATGCCGATTGCGTCGAAGATCTGGGCGCCCCGGTAGGAGTCGGTCGTGGATATGCCCATCTTGGACATGATCTTCAGCACGCCCTCCTCGACTGCCAGGCGGTAGCGCATGAGAGCCTCCTGCACCCCAATGTCCTCGCCGAGGCGGCCCTTGTTGGTGATGTCGGTGAGCGACTCCAGCGCCAGCCGGGGACAGATCGCCTCCGCGCCGTAGCCCAGCAGGCAGGCGAAGTGGTGGACCTCCCGCGCCTCGTCTGTCTCGACCACGAGGCTGGTGCGGGTGCGGTGGCCGGAGCTCATCAGCCTCTGGTGAACCGCGCCGACCGCCAGCAGCATCGGGATTGGCGCCCGCTCCGGGCCGGTCTCCCGGTCGGAGATCACGATGATGCCGCTGCCCAGCTGTGCAGCCTGCTCCGCTTCCTCGCAGATGGCTTCCAGCTTGTCAGTCATGCCCTTGGGGCCCTCTTCCACCGGGAAGGTGGCGTCCAGGCGATAGCCGCCCAGGGCCTTGAACAGGAAGAACGTGTCCAGCTCGAGCAACGCGGCGCTTTCGGGGCGCTCCCACAACACCGGGTCGTGGGGGCCGATCAGCGTACGGATGCTCATGACCGAACGCTCACGCATGTGGTCGATGGCCGGGTTGGTCACCTGGGCAAAGCGCTGCTTGAAGTAGTTGAAGAGGGGACGGTTGAACTCGCTCAGGACTGCGGGTGAGGTGTCGTCGCCCATCGACGACGTGGGCTCGTGGGCGGTGGACGCCATCGGACGGAGGATGACCGTGAACTCCTCCTTGGTGTATCCGAACGCCACCTGGCGCTGAACCAGGTCGGCCGGGACCTGTGGGTCCGGGGCGACCAGGGAGGTCTGGGTCAGGTGCTCGGATACCCACTGGCCGTAGGGCCGGCGCTTGGCCAGCTTCTCTTTGACCGGGTCGAAGATGAAGCCGCCGTCCTCCGGGTCGACCAGGAGCATCTGTCCGGGGCCGAGCTTGCCCCGCTTCACCTGGCCGTGGCCGCGGGTGTAGATCGACCCGGCCTCGGAGGAGCAGGCGACGAAGCCGTCCTCGCACACCGAGTAGCGCAGCGGGCGGAGGCCGTTGCGGTCCAGGGAGGCGCCGATCTTGAATCCGTCGGTGAAGACCAGTCCGGCCGGGCCGTCCCACGCCTCCATGAGGCAGGAGTGGTAGCGGTAGAAGTCGCGGACCTCGTCGTCCAGGTCCTCGAGCTTCTCCCAGGCGCACGGGATCAGCATCGCCATGGCGTGCGTGACGTCGCGGCCCTCGCGGTTCAGCAGCTCCAGGACGTTGTCGAACATCGCCGAGTCGGAGCCCTCCTCGTCGATGACCGGCCGCAGCAGCTCCTCCTCCAGCAGGTTGCGCTTGCCGAGGCGGCCCTCACGGGCCTTCATCCGGTTGATGTTGCCGGCGATGGTGTTGATCTCACCGTTGTGGCAGCTCTGCCGGAACGGCTGGGCGCGCTCCCAGGTGGGGGCGGTGTTGGTGGAGAAACGCTGGTGGAACATCGCAAAGGGAGCGGTGAAGTTGTCCTGGGCCAGGTCGGGGTAGAACTGGGCAAGCTGGTCGGCCACGACCAGGGCCTTGTAGGTGATGGTCAGGAACGAGAACGACGGGAAGTAGATGCGGATTCCCTCGTCCCGGCAGGTCTTCTCGGCGCGCTTGCGGGCTCGGATGCAGCGGCGCTCGGCCTCGGCGGTGCTGACCCCCACGGGGCGCAGCAGGATCGCCTGCTCGATGCCGGGATGGATTTCCTTGGCCTGGTCGCCGATGTAGTCCAGCTCGATGGGGACCTCACGCCAGCCGACGACGCCGATGCCCTCGCGGTGGCAGGTCTCCTCGATTATCTTGCGGTGCCCGGTCTGGCCGGGGGGCCACACGAACGCCATGGCGACACCGATGAAGGCCGGGTCGGCGTCGGTGTGCAGCTCGGAGGCAAAGAACTGGGCGGGGAGGGGGAGGAGGAGGCCGGCGCCGTCGCCGCTCTTGGAGTCTGCCGCCACCGCTCCGCGGTGGCGGACCCGGCACAGGGAGTAAAGCGCCGAATCGACAATCGTCCGGCTGCTCCGGCCTTCGACGTCGGCGACAAAGCCGATGCCGCAGGCGTCGCGCTCGTAGCGGGGGTTGTACAGACCTCGGGAAGCGTTCAGCTTAAGGCTCCTTTCCGGCAGCCACTGTCTCGGGCGCCGTCTCGTTTGGGGCTGTTGAGGCTGTCCGCACTTCGGGGACAAAAAAGGCGCCCGCCAAAGCGAGCGCCGTTGCTCAAAAAAACTGTTTTTGATTCGGTCAAAGTGTAGCCGAAGTTTTGCCGCAAGTTAAGTTGATTTCATGACTACCCGGACTCTCAGCATTTTAGGCGCGGGGCCGGCAGGTCTGGGCGCCGCCTACCGGGCCGCGCAGTCGGGCCACGAGGTAACGGTTCTGGAGAGGTCGGACCGGGTGGGAGGGCTGGCCGGGAGCTTCGAGGTCGGTGGGATTCGGGTCGACCACGGGAGCCACCGGCTGCACCCGGCGACCGAGCCCCACCTAATGGCCGAGCTCTCCCGGCTGCTGGACGGCGACCTTCAGCAGCGGCAGCGCCACGGGCGCATCTACCTGGAGGGGAGGTGGATCGCCTTCCCACTGCAGGCCGCCGATCTGG
>DASTUJ010000025.1 GCA_035759705.1 Actinomycetota bacterium
GCAACGCCGGCCGCCTTCCCTTGTGCGCCTTTTCCGTTCGACGGGTCAGGCGCTTCGGGGGGATCAGACGGAACCGTGCCATCAGGGCCCTGAGCGCGGCCAGCTCCTCGGGGGTGCACTCCCCGAAGGTCTTCTTGCGCAGGACCTCGAGGGTCGAGGCCATGATGCCGGAGGGAGGATCGCCCTCGCGCTCGGTGCCCTTGTTCTCCTCCTCCTGGAGCATCTCCATGACCGCCTCAGTCTCCTCGGAAGGAGTCTGCTTCATCTTCATGATCTGACTGCCCTCGCCCCCGGGGTCAAGGAAGTAGGCCTTGAACACCCGGTTGTACATGGGGATGTCGTTGGGGCGATGGATCAGACAGGACCTGCCGCCGTAGTAGAGATCGGCGAGCTCGGTCGGATCGAGCTCGGCCACGCACTCGGTGTAGGTAATGATGTGGCCGGAGCCGACAACCAGTCCCTCTTTGCGCAGAGCGCGGCCGAACCCGACCAGTGCGAATTCGAGCCCAGTACCGCCACGAGCCATTGTCTGCCCCTTGCCTACTTGACGATCTCGGACATGGACTCCCGGACGAGGTCCAGGTCGTCCCGGTCCTTGACCACGGACCCGAGGGTCTCGTCGGCGGTCTTGGAGTCCAGGTTGTTGGCTCCGAGGAAGTCCAGGGCACGCGCCCAGTCGATGGTCTCGGCGACACCCGGCTTCTTGGCCATGTCCAGACGGCGCATGCGCTGCACCGCCGAGGCGACCTTGCGGACGAGGGCCTCTGCAACTTCGGGGGCCCGGGCCTTGACGATCTGAACCTCGCGCTCGAGGACGGGGTAGTCGATCCAGTGGTACAGGCAGCGGCGCTTGAGTGCGTCGTGCAGGTCACGGGTCCGGTTCGAGGTGACGATCACCAGCGGGCGGGTCTCGGCGACGATGGTCCCCAGCTCGGGGATGGTGACCTGGAAGTCCGACAGGACCTCGAGCAGGAATGCCTCGAACTCGTCGTCGGAACGGTCGACCTCGTCGATCAGCAGAATGCAGCGGTTGCCGGCCTTGACGGCCTTCAGCAGCGGACGCTCGATAAGGAAGCGCTCGCCGAACAGGTCGTCCAGAGCCTTGCCGCCCTTGGCCTCCTCGGCGCTGATCGTGCGGGTGTAGAGCAGCTGAGCGGTGTAGTCCCACTCGTAAAGGGCCTGGTTCGCGTCGATACCCTCGTAGCACTGAAGTCGAATCAGCTCCACGTTGAACGCGGCGGCCAGCGCCTTGGAAATCTCGGTCTTACCAACACCCGGCTCACCCTCGAGCAGCAGTGGCCGTCCCAGGGAGAGGGCCAGGAACACGGAGGTCGAAAGACCCCGGTCCGCGATGTACGCCTGACCCGCAAGGGTCTTGGTGACATCTTCGACTGAATTCAGTGCACTCACCCAGCACCCTCCTTAAATATCGCAGGCCGTATTCGCCTGCTTTTCTTTCTTAGTGGCAGGTTCCCCGACGAGGAAGCCACAGTGATCTGACGGACCACCTCCGACAAGATGATCCCTTCGGGGTCCTCAAACCCCACATCGCTAATCTAAAGCTATTCCAATTCTAAGCGGACAAACCATTATGGTTCTCCCCTGGATCGCCTTTTATATGCGTCCTATTAATAGGAGAGACAACTTAGTCGTACGAAACTGGAGTTTTCCAGCCGCTCACATGGAACTTGCGACCGCGAAAGTGGTAGAACACCATCGGCGCGTAAGACTGAAACCAGTATGCCTATACCCACCAGGGCAGCAGGCAACTAGTAAGGGAGACAGGTAGATGGTTCTTTGGGCAATTGCACTTCTGGTACTCATCGCCATTCCGGCGGAGATCTTCCTCCTAAACCGGATCCTCAACCCGATTACCGAGATCAAAGGGCACATCGACCAGATTCTTGTGGACGGCGTCATCCTCACCGGTCACCTCGACGGTGTAACCGAGATGCTGGCCGAGACCAAGGACATCGTCAGCCAGGTTGCCACCGGCGCACTTCGCTACGGCGGCGGCGTGGACAAGGTCCTCAAGGCAGTCGGCAAGTAACCGAACTCAACTATCTGACTAGCCGTAACTCAAGCCAAAGGAGATTTCATGTCGCTGGCCGGAATTCTCGCCCTGATCCTGATCTTGGCGTTCGTATTCATTCTCTGTTCCTACCTTCTGAGGGTCATCACCATCCTGGTGCACGTGAGCTTCACCCTCGGCACGATCATCGCCGGCGTTCGAGCGATTGCCAGCCAGATCGAAACGGTTCCTGAAACCGTGATCTCGGTCAACAACGACCTGGTCCCGGTTCAGCAGGCGACCGACAGCCTGTCCAGCCGAACCGGCGGCCGGAAGGCAATCGGCAGCTAGGCTAGGGGGTCGCTGACCGGAGTTTCGACAACGCGGGGGCGGTGAGCGATGATCTCTTTTAGATGAGCGGACGTGGGAGCCGATACCTGCAACGGACACTTCACGGCAGACACCAGGGAGGAGCTTCTCCGGAAGGTCGCAATTCACCTTAGGGATGTGCACAGGGTCATGACGCCGACACAAACGGTAATGACCTTTATCCTGAAGAATGCCAAGTAGGTAGCCAGCACAGCAGGATCGGGCGCTTTCCGGTCGGGAGGCAAAAGCGGGTTCAAACCCGGGAGGTTGGAGCCATGCCGGTTGAGTTCAGATGCTCCGACATCGGAGCGGACACCTGCACCAAACACTTCGTTGCCGAAACCTGGGATGAACTGAGGGAACAGGTGGAGGAACACCTGAAGGTGGTCCACCGGGTGAAGACCCCCACCCAGACACTGATGACCTACATCGCCAAAAAGGTCAAGGTAATAAGCACTTAAACGATGGGCCCCTCCGGGGGCCTTTTGTTTTGCCTAGATCCCGCTTCGGGCCTTGCGGAGGCGAGCCAGGCACGCCTCCCGGCCGATCAGGGTCATGAGGTCGAAGACCGGGGCCGACACCGTCGACCCGCTGATGGCCACGTAGAACGGGGCGAACGCGGTCCGGGGCTTGAGGCCCATCTGATCGGCCACCGCCCTCAGCGACGCCTCGACGTTCTCCTTGTCCCACGGCTCGACGCTTTGTAGCGCCTCTATCGTTCGGTCGAACAGAGCGGGCACGTGTTCGCCCGAGAAGACCTTCTTCGCCGCCTCCGGGTCCATCTCAGGCTCGGAGAACAGGCCCCTGACCAGAGCGGCGGCCTCGTCGAGCCGGCGGATGCGGGTCTTGATGAGCGGGGTGGCAGCTTCGATGAGCTCACGCTCCTCCGGGGACGGCGCCTCCCCCACCAGGCCTGCCTTCGCGTAGAAGGGCGTCACCAGTCGGGTCAGCGTGTCGTCGTCCAGCAGCCGGATGTACTCGCCGTTCATCCAGTCGAGCTTCTTGGTGTCGAACATGGCCGGGGACGGGTGGACATCCGTAATTTCGAAGCGGGCGATTAGCTCCTCCCGGTTCATCACGGTGTCGTCCGCGGTCCCCCACCCGAGCAGCGCCAGGAAGTTCACCAGGGCGTCGGGCAGGTAGCCGGCCTCCCGGAAGTCGGCGATGGAGGTCGAGCCGTGGCGCTTGCTGAGCGGCTTGCGGTCCGGGCCCAGCACCTGCGGGAGGTG
The DNA here is from genome assembly GCA_035759705.1 of Actinomycetota bacterium. Lineage (NCBI taxonomy): Bacteria > Bacillati > Actinomycetota > Actinomycetota bacterium. Next base: position 3,610 of record DASTUJ010000025.1, read on the forward strand.
GCCGAAAGCGGGGATCGGGTTGCCGAGTGCCTCGTGGAGCAGGATCTGCTTGGGGGTGTTGGAGAGCAGGTCGTCTCCCCGGATAACGTGGTTGATCCGCATCATCCCGTCGTCGACCACCACCGCCAGGTGGTAGAGCGGGGCGCCGTCGGAGCGCAGGATGGCAAAGTCGTCGATCTGTGCAAAATCGGTAGTCACAGGGCCGATCACCAGGTCCTCGTAGGTGGTCTGGCCCTCATTCGGGACCCGGACTCTCACCACCGACGAGCGGCCCTCTGCCTCGAAGGCGGCGATCTCCTCAGGGGTCAGCCGGGAGCATCGGCCGTCGTAGCCGGGGCGGCGCTTTTCCGCCATCGCCTGCTTGCGCCGTTCGTCCAGCTCCTCCTTCGTGCAGTAACAGCGGTAGGCGGCGCCGTTCGCCAGCAGCTTCTCGGCGGCGTACTTGTGGAGCTCGGTCCTCTGGGACTGCCGGTAGGGCGCGTGGGGGCCCTCGACCTCGGGGCCCTCGTCCCAGTCGAGTTCCAGCCACCTCAGGTCCTCGAGGACCGCGTGGTACGCCTCCTCGGTGAAGCGGGAGGTGTCGGTGTCCTCGATGCGCAGGACGAATTTGCCGCCGGTGTGGCGGGCGTGCAGCCAGTTGTAGAGGAAGGTGCGGACGTTGCCGACGTGCAGCGAGCCGCTGGGGGCGGGCGCCGCCCGGACCCTCACCTGAGGTTCGGGGCTCATCTGGGACCTCTGCTTTCGCCGACGGAGACTTCAAGGGAGCCGATCTTTTCGATCTCCACGCTCAGCTCGTCGCCCGGCTCCATCGGTCCGATGCCCGACGGGGTGCCGGTGAGGATCACGTCGCCCGGGAGCAGCGTGACGTAGGCCGATACGAAGGTGACCAGCGCCGAGACTCCGAAGATCATCATCGAGGTGGTGCTGGACTGCTTGGTCTCCCCGTTCAACTTCGTGGTGATCACCAGGTTGGACGGGTCTAGCTCGGTCTCGATCCACGGTCCAAGCGGCGCCGAGGTGTCGAAGCCCTTGGCCCTCCCCCACTGGCCGTCGATCTTCTGCAGGTCCCGGGCGGTGGCGTCTATCCCGCAGGTGTAGCCGAGGATGACCTCTTCGTGCCGGCCGAGCGACACCGACTTGGCCACACTGCCGATGACCACCGCCAGCTCGCCCTCGTAGTCCAGCTGCTTGCAGCCGGGAGGTCGAACGACGGTTCCGCCGGGGCCGGTGACCGAGGTGGACGGCTTGTAGAAGAAGTTCGGGTACTCCGGGATTGGCTTGCCCATCTCCTCCACGTGGTCCCGGTAGTTCAGCGCAATGCCGATGACCTTCGAGGGTACGGAGGGCGACAGGAGAGTGACGTCGGAGAGGTCGTAGGAAACCCCGGTCTCCTCCCAGGGGAGGAACGGGGTGGTGGAGATCTCCTCTAGAACACCGTCCTGCAGAATTCCGTAACCGATGCGGTTGTTGTGTTTGAACCGGGCGAACCTCAAACGTACTCGTTCCAGTCCGAGTACTTCTCGACCTCGCCCCGGACCGATGCGTAGAACATCTCCTGGATCTTCTTCGTGGTCGGGCCGGCGTCGCCCAGCATCCGGTCGTCCACCGAACGGATCGGGACCACCTCGGCGGCGGTGCCGGTCATGAACGCCTCGTCGGCGGTGTAGAGGTCGGTGCGGGAGAGGTCGGTCTCCTCCACCTGGATCCCCATGTCCCGGGCCATGATCATGATCGCCTCCCGGGTGATGCCGCCGAGCGGCCCGGAGGCCAGCGGGGGCGTCATCAGGATTCCGTCGCGCACCATGAAGACGTTCTCGCCGGTGGCGTCGGCGATGAAGCCGCGCTCGTTCAGCATGATCGCCTCGTCGTAGCCGCTCTTGACCGCCTCGACCTTCGCCAGACCCGAGTTCAGATACTGCCCGGTGGCCTTGGCCGCCGGCGGGATGGCGTTGTGGTCGTTGCGACGCCAGGAGGAGATCTTGGTACGGACGCCGTGGACGAGCGACTCCTCGCCGAGGTAGGCGCCCCAGCTCCACGCGGCGATCGACACCATGACCGGCGAGGCCAGCGGGTTCAGGCCCATCTCGCCGTAGCCGTGGTAGACGAGCGGCCGGATGTAGCAGGCGTCCAGTGCGTTGGAGCGCACGACGTCCTTGGTCGCCTCGACCAGCGCCTCGACGCCGAAGGGCATGTCGATCAGGTAGATCTTCGCCGAGCGGTGCAGGCGCTCGATGTGGGGGGTCAGCCGGAAGACCGCCGGGCCCTTCTTGGTGTGGTACGCCCGGATGCCCTCGAACAGGCCGCTGCCGTAGTGAAGGGAGTGGTTGAGTACGTGTACCGTTGCCTTTTCCCACTCGACGAGCTCGCCGTCCATCCATATGAACTTGGTGGGGGTGATAGGCATTTCTTGAGTGCTCCCTTCCTTCATGGCGCGCCGTGGGCGCGTGACAAGTGGCCTGATTGTATCTAAAACGGGGTGGGGCTAAGACTTGCTGCGGGGTTACTCGCCGAGATCTATCGCCCTTACGTCCGTCGCGTCGATCGCCTGCTTGATCTTGCCCAGGACCTCGGACGGGATCTCGCTGTCTACCGTGAGGCCCATCAGGGCCTCACCCCCAATCGTCTGCCGGCTTACCTGCATGCTGGCGATGTTGATGCCCGACTCTCCCAGCACCGAGCCGACGGTCCCGATCACCCCGGGGCGGTCGGTGTACTTGGCGAAGCACATGAAGCGCTCCGGGGCCATGTCCATGGCGTAGCCCCAGACGCTCATGATGCGCTCGTCGTCCCGCTTGCCGGTCAGGGTTCCCGAGACGTTGACCCGGTGGTTGTCCGAACCCACTCCGATGGAGACGAGGCTCACGTAGTCCGATGCGACCGCCGACTTGATCTCCTTGACCTCGATCCCCCGCTCTGAGGCCAGAAGAGGAGCGTTAACGTAGGTGACCGGTTCGTGGACGATCGCGGAGAACAGGCCCTTCAGGCCGGCCAGGGTGAGGATGCGGGTGTCGTGCTCCGCGACGGTGCCCCGGAACTCCATGGAGACCTCGGTGATGCGCTCCCCGGACACGCCGTGGGCGATGCGCCCCAGCTTCTCGGTGAGCGAGATGAACGGCCGGATGGCCTCCACGTACTCGGCGCCGCCCTTGATGTTGACCGCGTACGGGGCGAACTCTCCTCGGAGCGCCAGCAGAACCTGCTCGGCGATGGCGGTGCCGGCCTTCTCCTGCGCCTCGGCCGTGGAGGCGCCGAGGTGCGGGGTGACGACAAAGTGGGGCTCGGCGAAGAACGGGTGGTCGGCGGGGGCCGGCTCCTTCTCGTAGACGTCGATGGCGGCTGAGGCGACGATCCCCTCGTGGTGCGCCTGGACCAGGGCCTCCTCGTCGACGATCCCGCCCCGGGCGGCGTTCACGATGCGGACGCCCCTTTTCATCTTGGCGAACTGCTCTTTGCCCAGCATCCCCTTGGTCTCGGAGGTCTTCGGCAGGTGGATCGTGATGAAGTCGGCCTGGGCGCACAGCTCGTCGAGCGTCGCCAGGGTCGCCTTCATCTCGGCGGCCCGTGACTCGGTCACGTAGGGGTCGTAAACCACGATGTGCATGCCGAAGGCGGCCGCCCGCTGCGCCACCAGGGTGCCGATGCGGCCGAGGCCGACGACCCCCAGCGTCTTGCCGTAAAGCTCCACGCCGCTGAACTTGCTGCGGGCCCACTTGCCGGCCCTCAGCGACGCGTCGGCCGCGGGGATCTGGCGGGCCATGCTCAGCATCAGCGCCATCGAGTGCTCCGCCGCCGACAGGATGTTCGACTGTGGGGCGTTGACCACCAGGATGCCCCGGCGGGTGGCGGCCTCGACGTCGATGTTGTCCAGCCCGATGCCGGCCCGGCCGACGACCTTGAGGCGCCAGCCCTTCTCGATAGCTTCCTTGTCGATCTGCGTCGCCGAGCGGACGATGACTGCGTCGTACTCCCCGATCACGTCCAGGAACTTCTGCCTGTCCAGATCGGGGAGGACGTCAACCTCCAGCTCGCGGCGCATGTTTTCGATCCCCTCTTCAGCGAGGGGCTCGGCGACAAGGACCCTAAGGGTCACTTTACTGGCCGGCTTCCTTGAAGATCTCCTGGGCCGCAGCGACCGAGGAGCCGGGCGTGAAGTCGTAGCCCAGCTTGGCAAGCACCAGCTCGAGGGCGCCGAAGAACTGCAACACGTCGACCGGCAGGAACCACCCGAGGTGGCCGATGCGGAAGACCTTGCCCTTCATCGGGCCCTGTCCGGGGGCCACGACGATGCCGAAGTCCTTGCGGAGGGCGCCGACGATCTGGGTGTCGGTGAGGCCGGGAGGGTTCTTGACCGCGGTGACGACGACGGCCCGCTCGGGGTCCTCGCCCATCAGCGGCAGTCCCAGCGCCTGGGCGCCGGCCTTGACGGCTCGGGCCAGCAGGACGTGGCGCTCCATGATGGCCTCGCGGCCTTCGGCGCGGGCCACCCGCAGGGCGGCGGCCATGCCGGCCAGCACCGAGATCGCCGGAGTCCAGGGGCTCTCGGAGTTCGGGCGGTCGTAGGCCTCCTTGTACGCGGTCCAGTCGAAGTAGAACCGGGGTGCGGTGGAGGTCTTGTGGGCCTCCCAGGCACGGGGTCCGACTGCGCAGAAGGCGATGCCCGGCGTGGCGCCGAGGGCCTTCTGGGACCCGCCGATGCAGACGTCGATGCCCCAGTCGTCCATTGCGATGTCGACGGCGCCGATGGAGGAGATGGCGTCGAGGATGAAAATCTTGTCCTTCTCACGGACGGCGCGGGCGATCGGCTCGACGTCGTTGACGACGCCGGTGGAGGTCTCCGAGTGCTGGCAGAACACGAACTTGATCTCGGGGTC
>DASTUJ010000026.1 GCA_035759705.1 Actinomycetota bacterium
GCGTCGCACGAGCTGCGCACCCCGTTGACCATCGCCCGGGGCCAGCTGGAGTTGCTTAAGAACGAGATGGACGACCACGCCAAACAGCGCTCGGCCGGCATCGCCCTGGAGGAGTTGGACCGGATGGGCCGCATCGTCGAGGACCTGCTGCTCCTCGCGCGGCTGGAGGAGGGACTGACCCTGCAGACCCGGCCGGTGGAGGTGGAGCTGGTCATGGAGGAGGCGCTGCTGCGGGGGATGCTGCTGGAGCATCGGAAGATCGGCGTCTCGGTGGAGCCGGGGCTTTTCGTCCGGGCCGACCCGGAACGCCTGCTGCAGGTCCTGTCGAACCTGGTCACCAACTCCATCCGCCACGGCGGGCCGGACGCGGAGATCACCCTATCCGCCCGGAAGGACCGCCGGGGCGTGCTGCTGGAGGTCTCCGACACGGGCCCCGGGATCCCGCCGGAGGACGTCGACCACATCTTCGACCGGCTGTTCCGCGGCTCCCGTCCCAGCAGCGGGTCGGCGGGCGGCGCCGGTTTGGGGCTGGCCATAGCCCGCTCGCTCACCGAGGCGATGGGCGGGACCATCTGGGCCGCCTCCACCCCGGGCGTCGGGACGACGATCTCGCTCCGGCTCCCGCCGGCCGATGTGCATGAAGAATCTTTAACCCAGACCTCACGATTGTTTCATCGCCGTCCCCGATAACTGATCTCAGCGGCCGAGTGCGGCCACCTAGATCTGGAGGGACGAATGAAAAAGCTCGACCGGGCCGCCACCGCGGCCCTCAGCCTCACCGGAGTTGTAGTTGCAACCGCCATAGGAGTTGCCTTCACGGCGGCCGCCCGAAGCCCCGAGGCGCCTCCCGCCCAGGACGGCACGATCGCGTTGGTTAGCCCCCGGGCCTCCTCCACGCCCACGGCAGAAGCCTCCCCTGAAGCTACGGCGGCGGCATCCGGCCCGGCCGACGACCAGACTCAGGCGGGACCCGGCGGGGGCTCAACGTCCGGCCGGGGCTCTTCCGGCTCCGGCGGCTCCTCCAACCGGGGCTCGGCGCCGGCGGCGGTAGCCGCCAGGCCAGCGGCCCCCCGCCCGGCGGCAACCATATCGGCGGCGGTCGACACTCGCGGAGACGGGACACCCGAGGACGGCGACAACGACGACGACTCGTCCGATGACGACAACAGCGGTCATAGCGGAGACGACGACAACAGCGGTCACGGAGGCGACGACGGAGCCAAGAGCAACTCCGGGCCGGGCAACTACGAGAACCCCGGGCGGAGCAACAGCGGCGGTGACGATGATTGAGGGTCCGGCGGGCACTGCGGTCCTGGACCGGCCTCAGTCCGACCCGGCGCCGGCCGCCGACGTGGGCGGCTCACAAAAGACCGTCCGCCGACTCTGGGCATGCGTCTACGTCGCCCTGGTGCTGGCTCCGTTTGCGCTGGTCCTTGTCGCCCCCCGGCCCCCGGGCCGGAGCTTCGGGGTGGAGCTCGGGGCGGCGCTGGGGTTCGCCGCCCTGGCGGTCCTGGTGCTGCAGGTCGTCCTGCCCTCCCGGGCCCGCCCCTTCACTGCGCCTTTCGGCGTCGACGTCCTGCTCCGCTTCCACCGCTACGTCGGAATGGCGAGCATCTGGCTGGTGCTGGCCCACCTTGTGGTGCTGCTGATCGACGACCCGGCCAAGTGGGCCCTGCTCAACCCGATGGTCGCCCCGTGGCGGGCCCGGGCCGGGGTCAGCGCCCTGGTCTGCCTGTTTCTACTGGGCGGGACCTCGATGTGGCGGCGCTGGTTCAAGCTCAGCTACGAAACCTGGCGGTGGGTCCACATCGTCCTCGGCGCCGGGCTTATCGGGTTCTCGTTCGCCCACATGGTCGGGGTCAACCACTACCTCAGCCTGGGGGCGATCTGGGTCGCCTCGGTGGCGATGCTCGGGATAGCCGGCTGGGGCCTCTCGCACCTGCGGCTCGCCCGGCCGCACGGGGCCTCCCGGCAGCCGTACGTTGTAACCGGCGTCCGGCGCGAGAGGGGCGAGGCCCACACGGTGAAGCTGCGGGCGGTCGGCCACGGCGGCCACCACTTCCGCCCGGGCCAGTTCGCCTGGATCAAGCTCGGGGAAACCCCGTTCTCCCTGCGGGAGCACCCGTTCTCCTACTCCTCGAGCGCAGCGAGTCCCGAGTGCCCGGAGTTCACCATCAAGGCGCTCGGCAACTTCACCGAAGGGGTGGGCCGTCTCGACCTAGGCACCCGCATCCACGTCGACGGGCCCCACGGCTCGTTCTCGCCGGCCCATCCGGAAGGCGACTACCTGCTGATCGCAGGTGGCGTCGGCATCACGCCGATGATGAGCATCCTTCGCAGCTTCGCCGACACCGGCGACCGGCGCCGGTTCTGCCTGGTGTACGCCAGCCGGGAGTGGGAGGACGTCACGTTCCGGGAGGAGCTGGACGGTCTCAAGAGCCGGCTCCCGCTGACCGTCCACCACATCCTGTCCCGTCCCCACCCGGCCTGGCCGGGGCACCGGGGGCGGCTGAGCGAAGCCGTCCTACGGCAGTGCCTGCAGCAGCTGACGGCGCCGTTCAACGTCTTCGTCTGCGGGTCCCCGAGGATGGTCGAGGACGCGGCCTGCCGCTTACGGAAGGTGGGCGTCCCGGACCCCTGGGTGCATACCGAGAAGTTTGCCGGCGCCTAGGCCGGCAGGGTCTGCTCCAGAAAGTCGGCTTCCGGGACGCCCTCGGGCACCTCGGTCACCGGCGGCGGCTCTTCGGCTTCGACCATCGAGGGGTCGTCGGGAGGCACGGCGACGGCCTCCGGCTCGGTCAGGGGGCTGGCAGTCTGATCTGAGAAGCTTTGCATCGGCCGCTCCTTTCGTCGAGCGCTCAGAACTCCTTAACCGCACAAGTTACCCCCGGCCGGAAGACGTAAAACGCTCCCGGTTATCTGCCCGGCGGGAAGGGTAGATACCGAGCCCGACTGCAACGCGAGTCAAAGGAGTTTGTTATGCCGGGCTTTCTCGACAAGTTGCTGGCCAGCCTTGAAGACGCCAAGATCCTGGACAAAGTAGCGATTCCGGGCACCGATGCGGCCTCCAAGGTCATTCCGAAAGGTCCGGTCAAGGACGCCTTGACCGGCAAGTGGCTGGGGCATCCGGTGCACCCGCTCCTGACCGACGTGGCGATTGGTTTCTGGACCGCAGGCGGGGTGCTGGACCTGCTCGGTGAACGCCACGAGAAGTCCGCCGAGGTCATGACCGGCCTGGGCATTCTCTCCGCCATACCGACGGCCCTGGCCGGGCTGGCGGATTGGGTCGACACCATCGGGGAAGAGCGCCGGGTGGGCCTCGTCCACGCTCTGGGAAACACGGCAGCCCTGACCGCGTTCACCTCCTCCTACTTCTGCCGCCGCAACGGCGACACCACCTCGGGCAAGTTGCTTGCGGCGCTCGGCTTGGGACTGCTGGGGGCCTCGGGGTACCTAGGGGGTCACCTGGCGTTCCGGATGGGCTCCGGCGTCGACCGGACGGCATTCGACCACAAGCCTCAGGACTGGACCCCGGTCCTGGCCGACGAGGACCTGCTGGAGGACGCACCGCAGGTCGTGCAGGCCGGCGACACCGACGTGCTGCTCTACCGCAACTCCGGGAACGTTTGCGCCATCCACAACGTGTGCACCCACCGGGGCGGCCCGCTGAACGAGGGGTCGATCGACCCGGAAGCCCGCACCGTCACCTGCCCGTGGCACGCCAGCGAGTTCGACCTCTGCACCGGCGAGGTGATCCACGGCCCCGCCAGCGCTCCACAAGCCCGATTCGAGACCAGGGTTCACGGGGGAAAGATCGAGTTAAAAGAGGTTAGAGGAGGCTGATCCGCAATTGAGCCCTGAGCAGCCTGCTCCCGAGCGCCTGATTGTGATCGGGGGGTCCGCAGGGAGCATTGAGGTCTTGACCACCCTCATTGGGGGACTGCCGGCCGACCTGCCCGCAGCGGTTTTGATAGCAATCCACATCTCGCCCGAAGCCCGCAGCCGCCTACCCGAGATCCTCGGGCGGGCAGGAATCCTTCCGGCGACGCACGCCGTCGACGGGGAGCCGATCCTGGCGGGCAGGGTCTACGTCGCCCCACCCGACCACCACCTGGTCGTGGGCCCGGGACAGATTCACCTCTCCCGCGGGCCGCGGGAGAACGGCCACCGGCCGGCGATAGACCCTCTTTTCCGCTCTGCCGCCCACTACTACCGGCACGCAGTCACAGGCGTTGTGCTGTCGGGTGGAGCGGACGACGGGGCGGCCGGCGTGGTGGCGATTGCAGCGGCGGGAGGGACCTCGGTCGCACAGAATCCCAACGACGCGATCCACCCCCGCATGCCTCAGAGCTCGATTGAGACCGGGATGGTCGACGCCGCGCTGTCGATTCCCGGGATCGTTAAGTACCTGGTGGAACGGGAGGTGCCGGTGGTGGCTGCGGTCCCCGACCTGGAAGCCGACGACCCGGTTCGGCAGGACAGGATGAAGCTCCCGCCCGATGAGCAGGTGGGCGACCCCTCTCCCTACACCTGCCCCGAGTGCCACGGCACCCTGTTCCAGGTGGAGAGCGAGCTCGTCCCGCGTTTTCGCTGCCGCATCGGCCACGCCTACTCCCAGAAGAGCCTCGAGGCGGAGCAGGCGGCAACCGTAGAGACGGCGCTGTGGACGGCTATCCGATCGTTAGAGGAACGGGCGGCACTGCTCTACGACCTGGCCGGCCGCATGCGCAGGCGCGACATCGAGGCGTCGGCCGTGCGGATGGAGAGCCAGGCCGTTGAGGCCGAGCGAGGGGCCGACCAGATCCGGGACCTGATCCGTCGCGGCTCGTTGTCGGCGCTGGACCACGATGAGTCGGGGCGCAGCCCCGAAGAAGGACACGGCGACTGAACCGCCCGGCGCGCAGCCCCGGCAATGTGGTGAACTAGCGCCCATGCCTGACTGGGGACTTGGAAAGTACGAGCTGACGGCACTGGAGCTGGAGCCGGTGGCCGAACGCGTGGTTGCGATGGCGTCGCCCCTCCGGACCGAGAGCGTCCTGGACGTTGCCTGCGGGACCGGCAACGCCGCGATCCTCGCCGCCCGCTTCCGGTCAAAGGTAACCGGGCTGGACCAGGCTCAGCGTCTGATCGAGGTTGCCCGCACGCGGGCGGCCGACGAAGGCCTCGACATCACGTTCGAGGTGGGCGACGCCGAGGCGCTGCCGTTCCCGGACCGGTCGTTCGACGTCGTCACGTCGATCTTCGGAATGATCTTCGCCGGCGACCCCGAGAGGGCGTTTTCCGAGATGATCCGGGTCATGCGCCCGGGCGGCAGGGCGTACCTCACGGTGTGGCTGCCCGGCGGGACCATCGACGCGATGGTCGGCCTGTTCATCAAGTACGTCAACGCCGCCACCGGCGAGCCGGGGCCGCCGTCGAGGCTTCAGTGGCACGAAGAGCCCGCCGTCGAAGAACTGGCGGCCAGACACGGGGCGACGGCCACGTTCCACGAGGGGGAGCTGCAGTTTTTTGCCGACTCTCCGGAGGAGTACCTGAGGCGCAACCAGGAGAACCACCCGATGAGCGTCGGAATGAAGCCGCTCCTGGAAAACGCCGGAACCCTCGAAGATTTGGAGTCCGAGGTGCTCGATGTGCTTCGATCCGGCAACGAGGACCCGGACGCCTTCCGCGTCACAAGCCGGTACCGGGTGATCGAAATCCGCCTCTAGGCGGAGAAGTTACCGGGTTGGAGTCGCTCCACGGCGGCCAGGAGGCGGAGCGCGAGGAAACTCAGCGTGTGCGTCAAGTCGCTGATCAGCGGAAACAGGTGGAGCACAAATGACCTCCGGCGGGGCTGGAACTGCCTAGAAGTCGTATCGGCGCGATCGGCCGATCGTTTTAGCCGAAATTGGCGCACTTTCCGGCCTCGCTTGCGATTTGGTAGTTCCGATTCGAAGAACCGTTTACTGTTTACAGTCGGTAATCCGACGCTTTTGTTGTGGAGGGTTGGCAGCAGGTGGACACCGGATTCCCTACCGGAACCGTTACTTTCCTTTTCACAGACATTGAAGGGTCCACCCAGCTGCTGCAGAGCCTGGGGGAGCGCTACGACGCCCTCCTCTCCACCCATCACGCCATCCTGCGTGAGGCGTTCGCCGCCCAGGGGGGCAAGGAGGTCGGGACCGAGGGCGACTCGTTCTTCGTGGTCTTCGCCGGCGCCCGCGCCGGGATCGACGCCGCAGTCGCCGCCCAGCGGGGCCTGGCAGCCCACGAGTTTCCCGACGGGGTCAAGGTCCGGGTCCGCATGGGCATTCACACCGGCGAAGGCAGGTTGGTCGACGGGAACTACCGGGGCATCGACGTCCACCGGGCCGCCCGGATAGCTGCAGCCGGCCACGGCGGACAGATCCTGGTCTCCGAGACGACCCGGGCGCTGGTCGAAGGCTCCCCGGGCGAAGAGCTGGGGTTCACCGACCTCGGCGAGCACCGGCTGAAGGACCTGGAGCACCCCGACCGGCTGTTCCAGCTGACGGCGCCCGGCCTGCTCACGAGCTTCCCGCCTCCCCGCTCAATCGACGCCCGGCCCAACAACCTAACCGCGCCGGTTACGTCGTTCATCGGCCGGGAGCGGGAGCTGCAGGACATCCGCAAGCAGCTGAACGACAACCGGCTGGTCACCCTGACCGGCCCGGGCGGCACCGGAAAGAGCCGGATCGCCATCCAGGTGGCATACGAGTTGCTGCCCGAGTTCGAGGACGGCGTTTTCCTGGTGTCGCTGGCCTCGGTCACCGACCCCGCGCTCCTCGCGTCGACGGTTGCCCAGGTGCTGGGGCTTCGCCAGCAGGGCACCACCTCCATCGAGTCGACGGTCAAACAGCACCTTGCCGCCAAGTCGACCCTGCTGATCCTGGACAACTTCGAGCACCTTCTGTCGGCGGCCTTCTTCGTGTCCGACCTGCTCTCCGAGACCAGCCGCCTGAAGGTCCTGGTCACGAGCCGGGCACCGCTGCGCATAGTCGCCGAGCAGGAGTACCCGATCCCTCCGATGTCGCTGCCGGCACCGGACAGGTCCACCGACCTCACCGCCCTGGAGACCTCGGAGGCAGTAAAACTGTTCCTCCAACGTGCCCGGGCGGTCCGGCCCGACTTTGCACTCACGGAACGAAACGCCCGGGAGATCGCCGAGATATGCCGGCGCCTGGACGGCCTGCCGCTTGCCCTGGAGCTGGCGGCAGCCCGCATCCGGACGCTCGAGCCGCACGAGGTGGCCCGGCGGCTGAACCGCAGCCTGTCGTTTCTGACCGGGGGGCCCCGGGACCTGCCCGCCCGGCAGCAGACCCTGCGCAACGCGATCGCCTGGAGCTACGACCTGCTCGACGGGGACATGCGGGACCTCTTCGCCCGGTTGGGCGTCTTCTCCGGGGGGTTCTCGCTGGAGGCGGTCGAGGCAGTCTGCTCCGACGAAGCGCTGGACCTGCTGGAGATGCTGGCCGAGCAGTCGATAGTCAAGGCGACCCTCGACCAGTTCGGCGCCCGCTACGTCATGCTGGGGCCGGTTCGGGAGTACGCCCTGGAGCGGCTCGAGGAGTCCGGGGAGGCGGCGGAGACCCGGGAGAAGCACGCCCGGTTCTTCTCCGGGCTGGCGCAGGAGGCGGCGCGCAACCTGCAGGGCCCGACCCAGGTGGAGTGGCTAGGGCGGCTGGAGCTCGAGAAGGACAACCTCCGGGCGGCGATGGCGTGGGCCCTGGATTCCGGGGACGACGAGCTTGCCGCCGGGATGGGGTGGTCGTTATGGATGTTCTGGTGGCTCCACGGGCACCAACAGGAGGGCCGGAGGTCGATGGAGGCGCTGCTCCGGCACAACCCGGCCGATCCGCAGCGGACCCTGGCGCTGGCCATCGCCGGCTCGACCACCCTGGTCCAGGGCGACCACGCAACCGCCAACCGCTACTTCCGGGAGTGCATCGAGCTGGCCCGAGCCATCGGTGACAAGCCACGGCTGTCTTTCTGCCTGTCCTCGCTCGGCCTGTCCTCGCTAAACCTTTCTGACTGGGAAACCGCGGAGGCATCCTTCGAGGAGGCTCTTCCGCTGTTCCGGGAGCAGGGCAACGAGATGATGGCATCGGGCGCCTGGACCAACCTCGGCACCGCCGCCTACATGCAGGGCAACCTGGAGGCCGCCGAAGCCCACGCCGGGGAGGGCCTGAAGGTCGCCCGGCACATCGGCGACCCGGTCAGCACCTACTTCGCCCTTTACACTCTGTCGCAGGTGGCCCTGGCCCGGAACGACCCTGCGGGGGCGGCGCCGTACCTGCGGGAGGGTCTTGCGATGGTCGGCAAGGTCGGGAACCCGGCCCGTGTGACCTACTACCTGGAGACCTACGCCCTGGTCCTTGCCGCCGGCGGCGACCTGGAGCGTGCCGCCCGGGTCATCGGGGCCTCCGAGGCGATCCGGGAGGCGGGCGGGGTGCCCCACTAC
>DASTUJ010000027.1 GCA_035759705.1 Actinomycetota bacterium
TGGATAGGAAGTCTCGCGCTCTTTCGGTCTGCGGTGCGTCAAAGAACTCGTTGGGCGGCGCCACCTCCAGAATCCGGCCGGCGTCCATGAAAACCACCCTCTGGGCGGCCGAGCGGGCAAAGCCCATCTCGTGGCTTACTACGATCATCGTCGTGCCCTCGGTGGCCAGCTCCACCATGACGTCCAAGACCTCCTTGATCATCTCGGGGTCCAGGGCGGAGGTCGGCTCGTCGAACAGCATGACCTTGGGGCTCATCGCCAGCGCCCGGGCGATGGCCGCCCGCTGCTGCTGGCCTCCGGAGAGCTCGGCCGGGTACGCCTGGGCCTTCTGGGCGATGCCCACCCGCTTCAGCAGGTGCATCGCCTTGTCCTCGGCCTCCGACTTGGAGAGCCCGCGCACCTTGATCGGCCCGAGGGTCACGTTCTTCAGGATGTTCTTGTGGGCGAACAGGTTGAACGACTGGAACACCATGCCCACGTCGGCCCGGATGCGAGCGAGGTCCTTGCCCTCCTCGGGCAGCGGGACTCCGTCGATGAGTATGCGGCCCGAGTCGATCTTCTCCAGGCGGTTGATGCACCGGCAGAGGGTGGACTTGCCGGACCCGGACGGCCCGATGACCACAACGACCTCACCCTTGTCGACGGTGAGGTTGATGTCCTTCAACGCTTGCAGGTCGCCGAAGCTCTTGTTGACACCTTCGAGGACGACGAGCGGGGTGTCGGACATCATGGGCCGAAATCTATCACCCGAAGGACCGGGGTCAGAAGGTTGAGCTTCTTCGCCTCCGGCCGCTATCCGTTTACGCTGCCGCTCAGCAGGTCCACGTACATACCGACAGCGCTCGGGCGGAGGTGGACGCCGTCCTTGTAGAAGGCCTCCGGGTGGGCCGAAGCCGTCCCCTTCCAGTCGACCAGCTTGGCGTTGGGGAAGCGGCCGATGTTCTCGGACAACATCCGGTTGTTGATCTCCTCCCAGGGCCGGGCGACCTTGACGTTGACTATCGACACCCGAGGCACGTCCTTCAGGATCTCCATCAGTTGGTCGAACTGCTTGATGGTGATCAGGCCGTTGGTGCCCATGTGGATGATCACGCTGTCGCCGAGCTCTCCCCGGTCCTTCATCCCCTGGGCGGTCTCGATAACCGCTTTGGTCTGCCTTCCGATGTCGGCGTCGACCACACCTCCGGCGAGGCGCGCAGCCAGGGCGTCCTTGGCGATGAGCATCACCGAGTCGCCGATGGCGGTCACCTTCACCGGGGGCGGGGGAACTACCGGCGCAGCCGGGTCCACCGGCGGCGGAGCCGCGGCGGCCGGGTCCACCGGAGGAGCGGTCTCCGTAACGGCCAGGCCCTCAACTGGGTGGGTGGCGCTCGATGCGGTGGAGACGTCCTTCGCCGCGAGTGCCTCCGCGGCCGGCGGCTTGGGGGCGCTGCGCGGGATGGCGGCTCCGGCGACCACCGCAGATACCAGAAGCACCGGCAGCATCAGGAATGCCAGACCGCCGGCCGCTTTGCCGAACGAGCGGCCGGTGAACCCTTCCTTCATCCGCTTCCAGGCACGCGCCAGTGCGCCGTGCCGGATCGGCTTCTCGATCAGCTCGTAGCTGGCGACCGCAAGCGCCAGCGTCAGGCCCATTCGCAGAGCAAGCAAGGGTAGTCCGCTGAGGCTGACGTCGAGGTCGGGCCGGGTGACCATGAACACCGGCCAGTGCCACAGGTAGATCGAGTAGGAACGCTGGCCGAGCCACCTCATCGGAAGGTTGCCCAGCAGGCCTTTGGTCAAAAAGCCCGGATGGGACGCCACCGCCACGACAATGGCGGCGAGCAGGGCGACCGCGGTGAAACCGCCCCGGTAGAGCCGGGGCTCGAACTCGTGCCAGTTCACCACCAGCCAGCCGATGACGCCGAGCGACCCCAGCGCCGCCGCGTCGCGGGCAAAGCTGCCGACCCACTTGGGCGCTGCGGTGCGGTGCCCGGGGCTCCATAAGAAGGCCAGCGCGGCGCCGAGCAGGATCGTGCCGAGCCGGGTGTCCGTGCCGTAGTAGACCCGCGAGGCGTCGGCTTCAGGCGAGTACATGAGCGCCATGGCGACGGCGGACCCCGCCACCGCAAGCAGGATCCACTTCACCAGGCGGCGGGGCTTACGCAACGGGTTGCGCAGGCCGAACGCCAGGACCAGGGGCCACAGAAGGTAGAACTGCTCCTCCACCGCCAAGCTCCACAGGTGCTGCAGAACCGGCGGGCGGCCGATTGCCTCGAAGTAGGGCTTGTCCTGGAAGATCATCCACCAGTTGCTGACGTAGGTGAGGGCTGCGGTGAGGTCGCCGTTCAGGCTTTCGTTCTGGTCGGGGGCCAGGATCGGAACTGCAACCGCAACCACCGCCAGCATCACCATCAGGCCGGGGAGAAGGCGCAGGGCCCGGCGACCCCAGAACCTGCTCAGGCTGATCCGGCCGTTGCGAGAGTGCTCGCTCAGCATGAGCGCCGTGATCAGGTAGCCGCTGATGACGAAGAAGACGTCGACGCCCAGAAAGCCCGCCCTGGCCCAGGGCAGGTCGGCGTGGTAGGCGAGAACCGCAAGAACTGCCAGGGCCCTCAGGCCGTCCAGGGCCGGCATGTAGCTGAGCGAGCTGCTGTGCGGGTTCTTCAGCTTCTTGCGAGCGGCACTCGGGCTCTCGACAGCCTTGGGCTCGGCGACGGTTTCGGGCGCGTCCTTGACGTCGCCCCATTTGAAGGCAGGCGGAAAGGTAGCCTCTTTAAACCGTGTCGCCATGTTCTAAAGCCTCAGGAATTCGATTGAAATCTTTGTCAAGTTCTGTTGCGCAAAGGGGACGCAGATGATACCCGAGGTTGGGAAAACGGGGAGGCCGGCGTCCGTAATTCACGGAACTTTGGTCTCTACCTTCACGGTTGGCGCGATACGCAAACCTTTCGCTTTGGATCTCCGTAGCCAAATCCGCAATGCCACGGATGACCTCAGTAGGCCCCACCGGTAGCTTCCTTCTAGAAACAAGTTGTTCGGTTTTCGGGAGGTGCAGCTATGCGGTATCTGGTTGAAAAGGGGTTGCGGTACGTGTTCTACGTCATCATCGGCGCGTCTCTCGTGCTGGTGACCACTCCGAGCCTGGCCGGGGCGTTTCCCGGTTCCAGCGCATTCATCCTCTGGCCTATCACCGGGCTTCTGGCATACGTGCTTCACCTCTTCGAGGACACCGGCAAGCTGAACAACCTGCTCGAGTCCGTTCGCTCCGTGGAACGAAAGGTCGCACCGTCGACAATCAAGCTGGCTCGAATGGCCGCTCCGGCGCCCTCGGCAAAGGTCCAGCGAGTATGAGTCCCGGGGACTACGACCTGGAGGGTTCGGTGCTGGACGTCTACAAGGGAGTCCCTTTCTGGTACGAAGGGCCTGGTGGGGAGGTCGGATCCTCCTCCGTCACCGCCTGGCTGATAGACAAAGGCGAGATATCGGGCACCGGGGTGTCGGACACGGCCCTGATAACGATCACCACCAGAGAGCCGGGGGATGTCTCGAAGGCCCGCCGTTTGATACTCGTGGACGAGGACGCCCGGCCCGAGGTGGTCCGGTGGATCCTGGATGCCTTCCAGGGAAGGATGGGCGGACCGCTCGCCCGCCTGGCGGCACTTGCCGGTGAGCAGATCGGCTTTTATCAGGTGCCCATCAACTACCGTCTGGAGGAGTCGAAGAGCTCGCTGTCGGTTCCGGACAGGTTGAAGGTCCAGGCTACGGGCCGCCGGATCCCGGATTCCCACCCCGCCGGATCGGCTGCGCCGTGGAGGCGGGGGTGGATCGGCTCGGGCGAGGAGGCCAGGGTCGAGGTCCCCGAGTTTCAGATGGTTTTCACCCTGGGACGGCCCAGGGCGGTCCGCGGAGCGTTCCGCTTCGCGTCATGAGCCGTGAAAACGGCGATTCCGCCGTGTTGCTCAGCCGCAAGCAGATGCCTATTGTTCTTCGAAGGGAGATTTCGGACCCGTACCTTCCGAAGACTCAAGGCATGCTGCGAAAGACGAAGCTTGTCGGCAGAGCATTGCTGCAGTCCGAGCTGGAAGCGGTCCGCAGAGCCTCGGCCGAGGGCAATTTCAGGTGTGTGGTCCTCTCCGGCGACCCCGGCGTCGGCAAGAGCCGGCTGGCGGCCGAGACGCTCGCCCGCGGGACCCGCACCAGCGTGACGCTGGTCGCCCGGGCGTACCCGCTGGGTGAGACGGCGCCGATGGGCCTGTGGGCCGAAGCGTTCGAAGGCTACCTGCGGGGACTGCCGCCCGAGGAGGTCACCCGCCTGTGCGGCGGCTTCCTGGACGATCTTTCTTCACTGCTCCGGACGGTCGCGGCGGTGCGGGGATCGGTTCCGGAGTCCGAGCCTCCCAGGCTCCGGCTGCTCCAGGGGCTGGCGGCGCTCCTCGGCAATATCAGCGGCAAGGCCCCGGTGCAGATCGTCCTGGACGACGTGCATCTGGCGGACGCCTCGTCCTGGGAGACCCTCCACTATTTTGCGCGAAACCTGTACCACGCTCCGATTTTGGTGATCGCATCAGCCAGGGCAGCTGAGCTCGACGGCCTTGCGATTGCAAGGGAGGTGCTGGCATGGCTGGAAAAGGATCGGATCCTTCTCCGGCTCCCGGTGCCGCCCCTGCAACCGCAGGCCGTCGGCGAGCTGGCCGAGTCGTTCCTCGGATCGCCCCCGTCCGGTGCCCTGACCGATTGGTTGGTGGAGCAGTCCCGCGGCAACGCGATGTACGCCCTTTCGTTGCTGCAGGCCCTCGTCGAGCAGGGGGCCGACCTGGACTCTCCCCACCTTCGATCGTTGCCGGATGCGCTCGCCGGCGTGGTCAAGACCCAGCTCGAGGGCCTGGACGAAGCGGCGATCTCCACGCTCGAGGTGATGGCTGTGGTCGGCCAGCGGGTGGAGTTCGACGAGCTGATCCGGCTTGCCGGACGCCCGGCGGACCGGCTGGAGGTCCTGCTTCACAAGCTTGTGCGGTCTCGTCTGGTGGTGGACGAGGAGCGGGGGAGAAGCCTCACCTACGAGATCGCACACCCTCTCATCCGGGAGGTCATCTTCGAAAGCATCGGGCCGGCCCGCCGGCGTTCGGTGCACCGTCTGGTCGGGCGGGCCCTGCTCGCAGCCGGGAGGCTGGGGGCCGCCGCCCCCCACTTCGTGCGCTCGGCCGGGATTGGGGACGACGAGGCGGTCGAGGCGCTGCAGAACGCAGTGCGGCAGGCCGAGGAGCGGGAGGCGTACCAGGAGGCGTTGACGATTCTGAACGCCCTGGTTGAGCTGCTTCCGGCGGGCGACCCTCGGTGGCTGGACGTCGTCGACGCGCTTAGCTGGCAGGCGGATTGGGTCCTGGACCACCGGGCGGACGCCCACGCCGCCCTCGGCCTGGAGGCCACGCGCCAGATCGACCGGGTCCTGGACCGGTCGGACGACCCGGCCCGCAGGGCCGCAGTCAAGTTCCGGCTGGCGAGCTTTTTGAGCTGGGGCGTCGGGGAGCTCGCCGAGGCGGAGGACCGGTGCCTCGAGGCGATAGCGCTGTTCGACGAGGCCGGGGACCGGCGCAGCTCGTTGCTGGCATCGGCAGAGATGGCGTGGCTGGCCTCCCTTCAGGGACGGTTCGCCGAGTCGGCCGACCGGGCCGCCAGGGTCATCAAGGCCGCCTCCGCAGCCGGCGAG
>DASTUJ010000028.1 GCA_035759705.1 Actinomycetota bacterium
GAGATGCTGGCCGCCATCCCCGGGCTCGACCTGACGCTCACCACCAACGGCTCCATGCTGGCCCGCAAGGCCGAGGCGCTGAAAGCGGCGGGCCTTAACCGCGTGACGGTCAGCCTGGACTCTCTGGACAACGAGATCTTCAAGGCCATGAACGACGTGGGCTTCCCCGTCGAGAAGGTGCTCGCCGGAATCGACGAGGCCGCCCGGGTGGGTCTGAGCCCAATCAAGGTCAACATGGTCGTCAAGCGGGGCGTCAACGAGCAGTCCATCCTGCCGATGGCCCGCTACTTCCGTGAGGCCGGCCACATCCTTCGTTTCATCGAGTACATGGACGTCGGCCACAGCAACGGCTGGAAGCTGGACGAGGTGGTCCCTGCGGCCGAGATTATGGAGCTCATCAACGCCGAGATGCCGCTCGAGCAGGTCCCGCCCAACTACCCGGGCGAGGTCGCGAACCGCTGGCGCTACGTCGGCGACACGAACGAGGTAGGCATCATCGCCTCGGTGACCAAACCTTTCTGCGCCGGCTGCACCCGGGCCCGCATCTCGGCCGAGGGCAAGCTCTACACCTGCCTGTTCGCAGTCGCCGGCCAGGATCTGCGCCAGCTGATGCGGGACGGAATCTCGGACGCCGAGCTTTCGGAGGCCGTGGGCAAGACCTGGTCCGCCCGCAAGGACCGCTACTCGGAGATCCGCTCCTCCCTCACCGAGGGCCTCCCCAAGGTGGAGATGTCCTACATCGGGGGCTGAGCTCCCCCACCGAAGCCTCGCCGTAAGTCCCGCCAGGCCCTATCGTTGGCGTATGCCTAAAATCCGGTTGCCGTGATCCGGGCCTACGTCGCCAACAGCCTGGCCCAGGCGCACCTCATCAAGGGATTCCTCGACGCCGAGGGCATCTTCGCCCTGGTTCGGGGCGAACACCTCGTGGGCATCGCGGGCGAGATCCCGATCACGATGGATACCCTCCCCTCGATATGGGTCGGGGAGGACGACCGGGACCGGGCCCGGGCGCTCATCGACGAGGCCTTGAAGAACGAGCTGGTCTTCGAGGACTGGACCTGCCCGGAGTGCGGGGAAACCGTAGAGGGCCAGTTCACCGAGTGCTGGCAGTGCGGATCCGATCGCACACCAGTCGTCTAGTCTCCCCCACAACGCGAAGAGGCGCCGCATATGCGGCGCCTCTTCGGTGTTACGGGGAGTGGTGCTGTTACCGGGAGTAGCTCGGAACGCCGGCCCGGTACCTTAGGGTTTCGTACGTGTCGACCCGGTTCTCCACGATCCGCCTCTCGGCCAGAGCGAAGATCAGGATCCACGAGATCAGCACGAACAGGATCTCGGTGTAGGCCACTATCGACGGCCACACCGGACCGTTGAAGGCGAGCGTCTCCCGAAGCGTGATGTCGGTGATCACTGCGAACTTCGAGGTCCGCTCGTCAATAGCCGGGACTGCGGGAGCGCCGAAGTCCGGGTCGGCCGGCAGGTACACCGGCGCCGCCATGACCTCGTTGCCCCTGAACAGAGCCACGGAGGTCTTCCAGTCGCCGGACAGCGGGTGCCGGTTCTCGGAGATGTAGTGGCCCTCTTCGCCCTGCGGGATCATCCGGGAGGAGACCACCGGGTCTCCACCCTGGTTGGAACCGACACCGAACACGGTGTAGTCCTTGGCTGCGTCGGGCGGGTTCAGCGTGACGTCGATCTTTGCGGTGTCACCCTGACGGTCGACCAGCCTGGTGGTCACCTCGACATCCCCGGCCTGGCGGGGAAGCGGGATGGCCAGCGCCACGATTACCGCCACGATTGCCGCCGGGATGACTCCCTTGGGCAGGGTGGCCCGCTTCGGGTCGTCGGTCGGGTCGAACACTCGACCGAACCGGGCACCGATCAACGAGGCTGCGATCGCTGCAACGAAGGCCAGCGGGACTGCCTTGGGCAGAAGCGCCGGGGTTACCTCCATCCAGCCGGACAGCGGCATCCAGGCCAGCTCTGCCGCAAGCCCGATGGTGCCGAGCAGCACACCGGCGGTCAGAGCGAACTTCAGCCTGTTCTCGGGCTTGGCGATGTAGCCCGCCAGCTCCACCATCAGAGCGGGAACCAGGTAGGTCGCGAAGCCGACGACGGTGTGGTTCAGTGCACCGGAGACGATCCAGATCAGGAAGCCCCGAACGCCCAGGTAGAACAACGTGGTCTTGAGGGCGCCCCACGGTCCGAGTGCGATGCGTGCCGCCACCAGGACGAAGCCGGCGGAGAGCATGACCAGGATCGGGTAGTACGCCATCTGGAACTGAAGGACGAGGAACTCGAACTCGCCCTGGAAGATCGTGATGCCCATAAGACATGCGCCGGAAGCCATGATGTGGATGAACCGGCCGGTCTTGGTGGGGGTGTATCCGCGGGCGCCCTCGGCGATCATCATCCAGACCGCGATCGTGGCGAATCCGCCGCCGCCGAGCAGCTGGAGGTGGGTGGGGCTCCAAAGGGTTACGTCGATGCCGTAGGCACGGTGCCACAGCTCGTCGAACGGGAACGATGCAACGCCGCCCAGTCCGAGAGCGAACAGTGCCACTGCCGACCACGGGATGACCAGGCTCTTGTACTTGATGCCCGTGTCCGCCTTGTCGAGTGAAGCAAAGGTGACTGCGATGGCCGCTGCGTACATCAGGCCGCCGAGGCCAAGGAGGATCATGGTGTGCGACGGGTTCAACAGAAGCTCGTCACGCCCAAGGTCGACGTGCCACGCAACGTCCCAGTAAAGACCCATAGCGGCTACCAGAAGCACCAGTAGTCCGCTCAAGGCTCCTGCCATCGCCCACCCGGGGTAACCGGTCGCGCGGTGGAGGCTGTTAGAAATCCTGTCGAAGAACTGCGGAAGGATGTTCTTCTTTTCGCTGCGCCCCATGGCGCACAGCACGTATACAACTGCGAGGTAGAACAAGAAGGGAGCGACCACGTAGAACCAGTCGTTCCATACAGCCATTCGTCCAGTCATGCGACCTCCCCGTAGACAATGCGATCCGATTTCGCATTAACACTGCTGAATGATACATTGTTCACTGTCACGTTGCAAACTGTTCCGTGAGGTATCCTGGAGGAACGATGGCCGACAAAATGACGATTGACGAACTCGCTCGCGAGGCGGGAACCACCACCCGAAACGTCCGGGCCTACCAGACACGAGGTGTGCTCAACCCTCCCCAAATTATCGGCCGCATCGGTTACTACACCGACGAGCACCTTACCCGGCTGAAACTCATTTCACGCCTTCAGCAACGAGGGTTCGGACTTCAGGCCATCAACGACCTTCTTTCGGCCCACGACACCGGGTCCTCGCTCAGCGACGTGCTCGGTTTCAGCGACGCCCTCATGGCGCCCTGGACCGACGAGGTCCCGGAGACGATCTCCCGCAAGCAGCTCGAGGAGCTGTTCCCGGAGATCAAGACGGACGGCTCGCTTATCAAGAAGGCGGTGGAGCTGGACCTGCTGAGCCCCAAGGGAGACGGCTGGACCATCCCGAGCCCGCGGCTGATGAAGGTCGGCGCAGAGCTGGTGTCGGTGGGAATCCCCCTGGCCGTCGTGCTCAAGCAGGCCGAGTTGATGAAGGCGGACATCGACAGCCTTTCCTGGCGCCTAGTCGCCATGTTCGGCATGTACATCTGGGACCCGTTCGTCAGCGGCCAGACGCCGGACCGGGACCTCGGCGACATCACGAAGATCCTCAACGACCTTCGTCCCCTGGCCTCCGAGGCAGTCAGCGTCTTTCTCGCCCGGGCGATGCAAAACGCCACCGAAGCGGCCACCATGCTCGAGTTCCAGGGTCACATCAGCCAGGGCAACGTCTGACCCCGGCCGGCAGCCGGTAGCACCACAAAACCGCCTATGATCAGGCGGCGATGACCGAACGGGACTCCGGGTACAGGCCGATCCGGTACCACGAGCTCACCAAGCACAGCCCGACATCCGTGCGCGCCGGCACACATCGAATCGACTGGATGGACCAGCCCGAGCCGTTCAAGAACTACCTCGACCTGATCCCGATCCCCCTACCGAAGCGCTCCCCCAACACCGGGTTTCCGGTATCGAGCGCGTTGATCGGTCGGCTTGGGGAGCTCCGGGAGCTCGACTGGGCAGAGCTGGCCCGTATCCTGAAGCTGGCTGCCGGCGTCAAGAGCGTCCGCCCCCAGCCTTCCGGCACTCCGGTCTACCTGCGCAACTACGCATGTGCCGGCGCCCTCTACCCCATCGAGGTCTACGCTGCGTGCTCGGGAGTCGCCGGGCTCGAGGACGGCCTCTACCACTACAACCCCCAGGACGACGCCCTGCGGCTCATCCGGCCCGGCGACTCCCGCCCGTACCTGGTCCGGGCCGGAGGCTTCCGCCCGAGCCTGGCACAGGCCCCCTTGACGGTGATCCTCACGGGCATCCCGTGGCGCACCAACTGGAAGTACCGGGCCCGCGGCTACCGCCACCTGTTCTGGGACTCCGGGATGATCGTAGCCAACCTGCTGGCGCTCGCCGCCTCCGGCGGGCACACCTCAGAGGTGGTCGCCGGATTCGCCGACGACGAGCTGGACCGACTGGTCGGGATCGACGGCCGAACCGAGATGTCGCTCTGCCTGGTCCCCATGGGCTTCGGACAGGGCGACCGGGAGGCCGCCGCGGCATCGGAGGGACCCGCTGCGGAGATCGAACACGCGGTGGGCAAGCTGTCGTTTCGAACCCGGGAGTACGACGAGGTCCTCGAAGCCCACCTGGCGACCACCCTGCGGAGCCCGGCCGAGGCGCAGTTCTGGCAGCAGGACCCCTACCCGAACAAGGCGCCGCCTCCCGAGCCCACCGCCTTGACCGGCATCGAGAAAACCATCCGCAGGCGCGGCTCCAAACGACAGTTCAGCTGGAAGTCGATTCTGAAGGAGGACCTCGAGGGCATAATCTCCGCCTCGACCTACTCCCTGGCCTGCGACTGGGGGCAGGACCTGACCCAGATCGGGGTCATAGCCAACGCGGTCGACGGGGTTGAACCGGGGGCCTACGCCGCGGTTTGGGGCATGCAGCAGATCGCCTTCGGGAACCTGCGGGAGAAGGCCAAGTTCCTCTGCCTGGAGCAGGACCTCGGCGGCGACGCCGCGGCGACCCTGTTCTTGATGACCGACCTCGAGGACGCCGCGGCCACCCTGGGGCCCCGCAGCTACCGGGCCGCCCAGCTGAACGCCGGCATCGTGGGCGGCCGCATCTACCTCAGCGCTTACGCCAGCGGTCTCGGCGCGACCGGTCTGACGTTCTACGACGAAGAGGTCCGGTCCTTCTTCCAGACCGAGGCGGAGCCGATGCTGGTCGTGGCGGTAGGCCGTTAAAGGTACAGGTTCAACGCACTGCCGTGACCGGGTCAAACAGTGCAAGTTACCCATTGCCTTCGGGATTCAAACGGCCTAATCTCGAATGACCAAGAATTTACACCGCGCCAAGGATCTTGAGGCCCGCTTGCTGAACGTCGGTCCCCCGTTGAGCCGTTTACATCGCGCCTTCCTCCTCGCCGGCCTCGCTCTGGTGGCTGTTTCGCTTTGGCCGGCATTCGGAAACCGGGCCGCGGCCCAAACCTCCCCCACCCTCTGCTTCGGCGAAACCGCCACCATCACCGGAACCGGCGGTGCCGACAACCTCACCGGCACCGGCGGCGACGACGTGATCGTGGGCCTCGGTGGATCCGACAAGATCGACGGCCGCGGCGGCCACGACCTCATCTGCGGCGGGGCCGGGCACGACTCGATCACCGGCGGCGACGGCGACGACAAGATCGACGGCGGCAGCGGGGACGATACGATCTCCGGGGGCGGCGGCAAAGACCGCATCTTCGGCGGCCCGGGCGACGACTCTTTGAGCGGCAACGCCGGGGACGACCAGTTGTTCGGCGAAGGCGGAGCCGACTCCATGAACGGAGGCGCAGGCTCCGACAACTGCTTCATCGAATCCGGCGCCGACAACGGCTCGGGCTGCGAAACCGACCTGCCTCCCAACCAGGCCCCCACCGACATCCTTCTGGCCGGCGCCACGATTCCGGAGAACGAACCCGCCGGAACCTCGGTCGGAACCCTGGCGGCGGTCGACCCGGATGCGGGCGACACCCACACATTCACCGTAGTCGCCGCGTCGGGCACCGACTTCGCCTCGTTCGCCGTCTCGGGCAACTCGCTGAACTCCGCGGCCGCCTTCGACTTCGAGACCAAGTCGAGCTACACGGTCACGATCGAAGTCTCGGACGGACTGGCCACGTTCCAGAAGACTTTCACCATCACGGTCACCGACGCCGACGACCCTCCGGTTGCGGCCGGCGACTCGGCGACCGTGCCCGAGGACTCCGCCGCGAACGGCATAGACGTGCTCGCCAACGACACCGATGTCGACGGCGGGCCGCTGAACGTTCAGTCGGTCACCCAGCCGGCGAACGGCACGGTGGTCAACAACGGGACGGATGTCGGCTACACCCCCAACGCCGACTACTGCAACAACCCCACGGGGTCGGGGGACACGTTCACCTACACGCTTAACGGCGGTTCGACGGCGACGGTCTCGGTAGCCGTGACCTGCGCCGACGACCCTCCCGTGGCGGTCGACGACCCGGCCGGCGTGTCCGAGGACTCGGAGTCGAACAACATCGACGTACGGGCCAACGACACCGACATCGACGGCGGGCCGCTGAACGTCGAGTCGGCGACCGACCCGGCAAACGGGACGGTTGACGTCTCCGCCGGCGGCCTGACCTACACGCCGGACGCCGACTACTGCAACAGCCCGCCGGGGACCACTCCCGACACCTTCAGCTACACGCTTAACGGAGGTTCGACGGCGACGGTCTCGGTAGCCGTGACCTGCGCCGACGA
>DASTUJ010000029.1 GCA_035759705.1 Actinomycetota bacterium
ACTGTTGTCTGGTACCAGGCCTCCCCGACGTAGTCCCGGATGGCGGCGTCGGCGAAGACGTCGTTGTAGCTTGCCGGCACAGGCACCTCCCGGGCTCCCGGAAGCGAGCGGTTCCACCATTGTTGGTCCCGGCCGGCCCCGTCCGGGTCGAGCGTGAAGCGCCACAGACCGTCGAGAAGCTTCCGCTCACGGGTCGAGGTTTCTTTAGGTTGGAGCACCGATCAGCGCTCCGATCCGGTTCGGTACCTGGAGGCGAGCACGATCAGCTCGACGCAGGCGCCTATGCCGAGTGCGACGGCGTCCAGCCTCAGGTGATACAGGCTTGGATCGTCCCCGTCCACGCCGTAGAAGTCCCAGACGTACTCCCGGCGCGCGCGGTCGTGCGAGGTGACGAGGCGCTCGGCGGTTCGGCGGTCGACCTGCTCGGCCTCCATGACCTGTGCGACCCGGCCGTCCTGAGGTCCGTCAAGGTAGACGTGGAGCACGCCGGGCAAGGAGGCGAGCACGACGGCACCACCCCGGCCGACCACGACCCCTCCGGCGCGGCCGGCGCGGACCATAAACGAGTCGATCTCGCCCCTCAACCTCTGCTCTTCGAGACCCACCCGTTCCACCTGGCGGCCCGTGGCAGTCCTCGCATCGCTAACCCGGGCCAGGGTCGCAACGAGCCGGTCGACGCCGCCCTTGGGACGATCGCCGGCTCCAACCGCGTGCTCGGTCAGACCCGTCCGCTCGGCGATCGCCGACGTGATTGCGCGGTCGAAGAACTCAACTTCGAGCCGGTCCGCGACTCGCTGTCCCACAATTGCCCCGCCCGTGCCGTAGAGGGCCGCCAATGTAACCACGGGACGACGATCGGCTTGGACCAAGCTCATGGGCCTCCGCACCCTAAATGAACCACCCTGGTGTCCGGAACGATACCCGATTCGCGGTCATGATTAGCCGATGGATCGGAAGTCCATAGCAGAGTCGCTCCGGAGCGCAGTCATGCGATCACTGCGCCGAGTAGGCGCCGATTTGTGGCCGCTTCTCCAGGGGACGGCCGCCGCCACCGCAGCCTGGCTGATCGCCAGGTACCTCCTGGACCACGCGGAGCCCTTCTTCGCTCCGATCGCCGCTTTGGTCGCCCTCAACACCTCCCTCGGTGAGCGCGGTCGCAATGCCCTTCGGTTGCTGCAGGGCGTGATCGCCGGAATCGCCGTCGGCGAGCTCACACTACTGACCCTCGGAGGCGGCTTTGGGTCGCTCGCGATCGCTATCCTGGCGGCGACGGTCCTCGCCCGGGCGCTTAGCGGTGCCCGGATCACAGTCGCGCAGGCGGCAGTGAGCGCGATTATCGTCGTGGCCCGGGTGGACGCCTCCGCCGGGGTTACGAGGCTTGTCGATGCCCTCGTCGGAGCCGGGGTAGCGCTCGTCTTCAGCCAGCTTCTTTTTTCACCCGAACCCATTAGGTTCCTGCGTCGCGCCGAACGTGCGGCACTGTCCAGGATGGCGGAAGGGCTCGCCTCCACCGCGAAGGCGTTGGAGGAGGACGACGACGAACCGGCGCGGAAAGCCGTCGCAAGCTTTCGCGATCTTCGCGACGACCTGTCCGAGCTCGGCCGGGTCCGGCGCGCCAGCACCCGAGTCGCCCGCCGTTCCCTGGCCTGGCGGTCACAACTCGAACCGGTGGTGCAGGAGAAGGAGAACGCCGGCCACCTCGACCTGCTCGGCAGCAGTTGCCTGATGCTGGCGCGGACCGCGGCATCGCTGGGCTCGGATGAGCGCCGGGAGCTGGCGCCACACGTGCGAGCACTCGCCGAAGCCCTGTCGGACGTAGCAGGCGACCTGGGCGCCCGAACCACCCGGCAGCACGCCGCCGATAGGGGACTGGCGGTAGCCGCCGGGATCTCGGCCGGAGGCGACAGGCCCGGCCCGGCCTTCGCCGCGGCCGTTATGAGCGTGCGGATGGTTGCAACCGACCTGATGATCTTCGCCGGCATCGAACCGGCAGAGGCGGCCGCTGCCGTCCTCGAAGGAATTGAGTCACGCCGGGTCGCCGTCCCGCCGGCTTCCGGCCGGCCGCTGGGTTGGTTACGGCGGGTAAAACTGCCGTTTCGCCGAGCCCAATGACGGTCCTTGGTCAGGCGTCGTCCTTCTGCCGGGCTGCCTCCCGTCCCGCCAGGTAGCCGAACACGAGCCCCAGCGAGATCGTCCCTCCGGCGCCTCCGTAGAACCCTTTAGTCGGCGCCCCGCCTGCGTTGCCGGCGGCGTACAGCCCCGGGATGACCTTGCCTTCGGTGTTCAGCGCCCGCCCGAGCGCGTCGGTTCTCGGGCCGCCAACCGTGCCGAGCGCGCTGGCCTCGACCTTGAGCGCGTAGTACGGCGGGGTGTTGACCGGCCCCAGGACGCTCGACTTCGGGCTCTTCAGCATGGGCCGGATGATCTTCGCCATCGGCCCGACCACGATGGAACGCAAGCGTTCGGGATCGTTCTTTTTCGCCACCCGTCCCGCGAGCTTGCTCACGATCGGCCCGATCGCTGCGCCGATGCCCGTCCGAAGCTTTGCCGTAACGGCGGGGATGTGCTCGTCGGGGGACAACTTGCCCAGCCGCGGGTAGTAGGCGCCGAAGTACCGGTCGAACAGAGTGTCTCCGCGGTTGAAGTCGGGGTCGCTGGCCTGCACGGCTCCGGCGTTGAACCGGTCGACGGTGCGGAGCAGCCCGACCTCGTCGACCCCGATCTTGGCCGCCAGCTCCGACAGGGTGTCGCCGCGGTGGAGGTATTCGGGCACCTCTCCGCCCGGCGTGACGCCGAAGATCCCGAACTTCGTCCAGTAGTTGTGGTCGAAGATCAGCCACGCCGTGGCGTTGGGCATGGTGCCCGTCTCCGGGTCGACCTCCCGCATGATCTTTCCGAACTGGTCGTAAGCGAGGGCCTCGTTCGCAAAGCGCTCACCCTTGCTGTTCACCATGATGCTGTGCGGCAGCGCTCGTTCGCCCAGGAACACACGGCTGAGCGGGCGGCCCTCCAGCTCCTCCCCGGGAAGCTGCACCCCGGGCATCCACCAGGCGTCCTCCATGCCGGTCAGATCGGCGCCCACCGCCTTGGCCAGCTGCACCGCGATCCCGTTATGGCCATCGGGAGAAACCTGCACGCCCAGGGGAGCGCCGAGGTAGGTCTCGGTGACCTCAGGGGAGCTCTCGAACCCTCCGCTGGCCAGAACAACCCCCTTGGCGGCTCGCACCGTGTGCTCGGCGCCACCCGCCTGCACGACGATCCCCCGCACCTCGGACTCCTCAATGACCAGGCTTACCGCAGGCGCCTCGACCCGCACGTCGACACCGTTGCGCAGGCAAGCCTCGAGCAGGGCCCCGACCAGTGCGGGGCCGGCCAGCCAGACGTTGTCGATGCCGATGCCACCGAGCAACCAGAACGGGAGCGGGTTTCTGGCCATGCCGGTGGTCAGCGCCGGCCGCACGTACTTAGCGGCCTCACCGAGCCCCTCCGGGGAGTACGGGCCGGGGAACAGGGCCCGGCCGACGGATGCGCCGTCGATGTCGGAGCGGTAGTCCGGCCAGATCGTCGGGATCCACCCGAAGGCGGTGTGCTCCTCGATGTACCGGGCGACGTGGGGGCCGGTTTCCAGAAACTTCTCGATCAGCTCGTGGTCGAGGACCTTGTCCCTGCCCTCGCCGTAGATGTACCGCCTGGCCTGGTCCAGGTCGTCTTTCACCTTCAGGTCCTCGGTCGAAAAACCGTGGCTGGGGATCCAAGCTGCACCCGCCGAGATCCCTGTGGCGCCGCCGACGATCTCTCGGGACTCGACGACGAGGACTCGTGCTCCCTCCTTGGCGGCGGTGAGCGCCGCCATCAGGCCCGCACCGCCGGACCCGACGATCGCCACGTCCACCTCGCCCGGGATGCCCTTTTGGGACACGTTGCCGATGGAGCCGCTGTGCTGAGTCGAAGTACCAACCATGAGGTCCTCCGGAGGATTAGTTGTGTTCCGAGACCGGCCCCACAACAAGAGGCGGGACCGCCCGAAAATTTTTCAGGGCAACCATATATCGCCTGTTTGCCATCGTCGACCAGCCCGGAGGGCCTACAGATCCATCGGAGCCTCGTGTTCGTCGACGGACTCCTCAGGGAGGCCTTCTGCGAGATAAGCGGCCCGGCTGACCATGTTAGAGGCCGGCGGGGAGGCCAGGAGGTGCAGGACGCCTGCGAGCACTACCGAGGTGATGTCGTTCAAGTGGTCGAGGTTGATCGCTGCGCCGGCGAGCACCAGCAGGATCCCGAGAGTGGACGCCTTCGCAAGCGCATGCAGGCGCGCCAGGACGTCGCTGAAGCGTACGACCCCGATGGCCGAGATCAGGATCAGCGTGGCCCCGGCCAAACCGAGTGCTTCACCAATCACCCTTTCCGCCCTTCGATGTAGCGGGCCACCATGCCGTTGCCGATTGGACCGACCAGCGCAATGGTGACGAGCGTCGGGAGGAAGGCACCGACCCGGGTGTCGGTGGCGTGGGTTGCAATGCCGGCCATGCCGACGATTACGAGCCCGCTCAGAGCTGCGACCCGGTCGGCCAGAGAGGGTCCGGCACACAGGCGGTAGGCGAAGAGTACCGCCGCGGCACCGAGGATGAAAAAGGTTGCCTGGATCATGGCGCCTCCTCGGACACGGGGCTTTCCGGCTGCGGGAGGGTGGGGGCGATCGCGTCCATCACCAACCGCTCGAGTCGCTCGAGAGAGGCGTGGGCGGCGCGGCGGTCGTTCAACTGGAAGAAGTGGACGTAAATCACCGAGGAGTCGTCGGTGATGTCGGCCGTCATGGTCCCGGGGCTGAGTGAAATGATGCTGGTCATGAGCGTGACGACCTCCTCGGAAGGCGTCTCAAGCCGGTGGGCCAGCACGCCCGGGGCGGCTCCGGGGCGTCTCCGGAGAATCTGACCCGTCATGACGATGTTCGACACGAGCAGCTGCCAGGCCACGTAAGCCGTCAGGCGGGCGAGCCCGGTCACGCTCGGATGCAGCCGCCTGCCGGCCCGGCGACGGGCCGGAAACGCGACGAGCAACGCCGCGGCGACGATGGTTCCGCTGAGGATGTTGGCGAGCGTGAGCTCGCCCCACGCCAGCAGCCACAGGACTACCAGGAGCGCCACGCGCCACGCCATCCTCACCGGCCAAGCACCTCCTCGACGTACTGCTGAGGTTCGAGCAGACCGCGGGCGGTACGTTCGCTCAATCGGTAGAGCGGGCCGGCGGCGATCGCAACCGCGATGCTGCACGCCACCAGCACCGCGGTCGGAGCGACCATGAGTGCCGGCCCGCCCCCCGGCCGCGTGGCGGTCGAGCGCCGGGGTGCAGATTCCTCCTCCGCAGGGCTCCAGAAGGCACCGGTCCAGATGCGGATCATCGAGAACAAAGTCAGAAGGCTGACGACCAGGCTCACCGCGACGACGGAGTAGTGGCGCCCCGCGATGCCGGCGCCGATTAGCGCAAACTTCGAGACGAACCCGGAGAACGGCGGGACACCGGCGAGGCTTAACGCCGACAGGAGGAAGAGCACGGCCAGGAACGGCTGCGTCCGCACCAATCCCCCGATCTGACTCAGCCGGCTGGAGCCGCTGGAGTGGTCCACGAGCCCGCTCACCAGGAACAGCGCGGTCTTGACGATGATGTGGTGCACCATCGAGAAGACCACGGCAGCCACGCCTGCGATCGTAAAAAACCCCAGACCCATGACCATGTAGCCGATCTGGCTCACGATCGTGAAAGACAGGATCCGGCGAATGTCGTCCTGTGCGATGGCCCCCAGCACTCCGACGACCATCGTGGCGGCGGCAACGGCAAGCAGCAGCGTCGCCGGGCGGCTGTCCTCGCTGAAGAGCAGAAGCTGGGTCCGGACTATCGCATAGACGCCAACCTTGGTCAGCAGCCCGGCGAAGATCGCAGTGATGGGCGACGGCGCGGTTGGGTAGCTGTCGGGGAGCCAGAAGAACAGCGGGAAGACCGCCGCCTTGATGCCGAACACAACGATCAACAACACGGCGAACGAGGTCTGAACCCCCGCCGGCAGGTCGCCGAGCCGCACCGCGAGGTGGGCCATGTTGACCGTCCCGGTGGCGGAGTAGAGCAGCGCGAGGGCGGTGACGAACAGGGACGACGCGATGAGGCTGATGACGATGTAGGTCATCCCAGACCTCACCTGCTCGGCGCGCCCGCCCAGTGTGAGCAGTACGTAGCTGGCAGTCAGCATCATCTCGAAAGATACGAAAAGGTTGAACAGGTCCCCTGTCAGGAACGAGCCTGCGACGCCGGCAGCGAGAACCAGGTAGGCGGACTGGAATCCGACGTGGCCCCGCTCGGCTCCTGGCTCGCCGATGGCGTAGACAAGCACCACAAAAAGCGTGAGCTCCGCAACGACCAGCAGGACGGCGGCGAAACGGTCGGCTACCAGGGTGATTCCCAT
This sequence comes from Actinomycetota bacterium, assembly GCA_035759705.1. Taxonomy (NCBI): domain Bacteria; kingdom Bacillati; phylum Actinomycetota; species Actinomycetota bacterium. The sequence goes on from DASTUJ010000029.1 coordinate 6,455, forward strand.
GGGTCCGGGCCAACCGCCGGCGTGGGCGACCACGGTGCCGTTCCGATCGACCTCCATCAGCAGCGTGATCGAGGCCGCTACGAGCGCCCCCAGGACCAGGATGCCGATGGCCCGCTGGGCCACCCGGGATCGGCCGGCGAGGATCGACAGCGCGGCCCCGACGAGCGGTAGCACGATCGGGAGGGGCACCAGCCACGTCATGGAGCCTCCTCCCGAGCGATGACCTGCTCCTGGTCGGCGACCTCGTCGTGGACAACGTCGGAGCGCGCCACCGCTCGGTCGCCGACGTCGTCCTGGACTTCGTCGTCCCGGGTGAGCACCCAGCTGCGGTAGGCCAGCGCAAGAAGCAGCGTGGTGACGCCGAAGGTGATGACGATTGCGGTGAGCGCCAGAGCCTGGGGGAGCGGGTCGGCGAAGTCCAAACGGTCCTGCGTCCCGATGATAGGGGGCTGGCCCCGGCGCCCCGCCGTGATCAGCAGCACGTTCGCACCGTGCGTCAGCAGGGCCAGGCCGATGATGATGCGGCTCAGCTTGCGCTGGAGTAGCAGGTAGGTCCCGATCCCGAACAGGCCGGCGGCCACTGCGGCAAGCATGACCGTCACGACACCACCTCAGCCGGTTCCTCGCCGAACGCCTCGAAGGCCATCAGGACCATGCCGACGACGGCCAGGTAGACGCCGGAGTCGAACACCAGCGCGGAGCTCACGGTCAGCGGCCCGAGCAGGGGGATGTCGAGCGCGGCGAGGCCCACCTTCAGCACGTCACCGCCGAACAGCAGCGGAACCGTCGCGGCGCCGGAAGCCAGCAGCAATCCCGTCCCGAGGACCGTCCAGGGCTGCAACTGCGAGCGGCCACGAACCTCGTCGATGCCTCCCGCGATGTAGCGAAGGGTGATCGCGGAGCCGGCGAGAAGGCCCCCCACGAACCCTCCCCCGGGCTGGTTGTGCCCGGCGAACAACAGCCACAACGACGTCATCAACACCACATGGAAAACAACCCTGACCGAGACATCGACGAACGCCAGCCGTTGAGCCCCGACCGGTTTTGTCCGGGTCTTCCCGCGCGCCTCGGCAATCCGGCGTCCCACCCGGGCCAGGGCGACGGCGCCGATCGACGCCACGCCCAGGACGGTGATCTCGGCCAGGGTGTCGAAGCCGCGGAAGTCGACGAGGATGACGTTGACGACGTTCTTGCCGTGTCCGTCCGGTACAGCACGCGCAACCATCTCCTCGGACACCGGCGGCGACACCCGGTGCCCAGCGGCGAGGAGCGCGAAGGCGAAAACCGTCGCGCCTACGGCGCTCGCAATCGCCAGGCGACCGATCCTTCGCCGAGACGAGGATTGGCGCTCGAAGCGCTCCGGCAAGCGCCGCAGCACCAGCACGAACACCACCGTGGAGAGAGTCTCGACGGCAGCCTGGGTCAAGGCGAGGTCCGGCGCGCCGGACAGGACGAACAGCCCCGCCATGGCGTAGCCGGTCGCCCCGAGGAACAACGCCGCGGCGAAGCGCCGGCGGATGATCGCCGCTCCTAGGGCGGTTACGAGCAACGCGATCGCGATGGGCGCCTCGACCAGGCTGCCGAACTCCGGCCAGCCGGCCCATCCGCGACCCACCGCCATCGACCCGGCGGAAGCTACCGCCGCAGTAGTAAGGATGACGCCGGCGTACACCGGCAGGGATCCGTTCTGCACAAACCCGGTCACCCGCGTGGCGACGACCCCCAGCCCGTGAAGCAACTTGAGGTACACCTCGGCGCCGCTGGGGATCCGGCCGCCCAACGCCAGCTTCGGCTGCATCCATTTATTGCCCCACGCCATCGCCGCCCCGCCCGCCAGCGTGAGAGCCGACAGTGCCAGGGGCAGGTTGAAGCCGTGCCAGAGCGAGAGCCGGACCGGGGAGGCGCCGCCGAAGCCCGCGAGCCCGGCCGTCGCCAGCGGGTCCGCGATCCCGGGGAAGACGCCCATTACGATCCCCGCCGCCGCAAGCGCCGCCGCAGGCGCAACGAAGATCCGCGACGGAGGCTGCGGAACCTGTAGGTCGTCGCCGTCGGCCCGGTGCCGGGGGTCGACGAACGCCCCCCGGTAGAACCGGATGGAGTAGGCCACGGTAAGCATGGACCCGGCTACGACCGCCGCCAGAACGACCGTCGCCCCCGCAAACCCGGCTCCGCCGAGCGCACCGTAGGCGGCCTCTTTGGCTATGAAGCCGGCTCCGAGCGGAACGCCCGCCATCGAAGCGGCCGCCAGGACCGTCGCAATCTCTACCCCTCGCCACCCGGCGCCGAGCGGAGGGATCTCCCGGATGTCGCGGGTGGATGTCTGGTGGTCGATGATCCCGACGACCAGGAACAGGGTCGCCTTGAACGCGGCGTGCGCCGCAAGGAGCACCCATCCTGCCGTCGCAGCCGCCGGCACCCCGGCGCCGAACAGCACGATCAGGAGGCCAAGCTGGCTGACCGTCCCGAACGCAAGAAGCAGTTTCAGGTCGTTCTGGCGCAAGGCCCTAAGGCCCCCGAAGACCATCGTGCAGCAACCGGCGGTGAGGACACCAGGCCGCCACAGGTCCAAAGCGGCGAATACCGGTGCCAGCCGGGCGACCAGGTACACCCCGGCCTTCACCATGGTCGCCGAGTGCAGGTACGCGCTCACCGGTGTCGGCGCGGCCATCGCCCCCGGCAGCCAGGCGTGGAACGGGTATTGGGCGGACTTGGTGAAGGCGCCCACGAGAATGAGGGCCATCCCCACAGTCATCGCCGTTGTGGCGGCGGGCGGCTCTGCGAGGAGCGCACTCAGCCGGTAGGTGCCCGCCTCGTTAGCGACGACCACAAGCCCGCCGAGCATCGCAAGCCCTCCGGCGCTCGTGACCAGGAGTGCGTGCAGGGCGGCCGCCCGGGCCCGTGACTCGGTGTGGCGGTTACCGATCAGCAGGAACGACGTGATGGAGGTGAGCTCCCAGAACATGTAGAGCCCGATGACGTGGTCGGACTGCACCAGGCCCAGCATCGAACCGCCGAAAAGCACCAGCAGCCCGGCGAGCCGGCCGAGATCGCGGGCGTCGGGGGCGAAGTACCGGGCTGCGTACCCAAGCACCGCAACGCCGACGATTGTGATGATCAAAGACATCGTCAGCGCGAGGCCGTCCAGGCGGAGATCGACGCTCAGGCCGAGCCCGTCCACCCATCCCACCCGCTCTTGCACCATCGAGCCCTCGGTGATGGGGCCGAGCTGCGACGCCAACCAGATTGTCACGGCGGCCGGCACCAGGGCTGCAACCAGGAACGCGCGCCGGCCAAGGCGTCCACCGAAGGCAACCAGGGCTACGCCGATCGTGGCGAAAGCAGTTAGGGAGGCGAACACCTCAGACGCCGTCCGGCGTTGCGGTTATCAGGGCCGCTCCTGAGTGCAGAGCTCGATGTGCGCGCCGACCGGCAGCTGATGCCGAACCCTCAGCGTGCGCATATCCAACTCCGATCGTGGAGCGTCAGAAAGACGCAGGTTAGCGGCTGTTGTGAGACCTCGCCCCGGAACAACATCAACGGCACAACCACCCTGCCGGTGCCGGCCGACGCGGACGCTCCAGGGAAGTCCTTGATCCTACAAGCGAAGGCCCCGCGGGGGCACGGTCGACCCCTATGTTCTGGATCTGGGTTCCAGGGCGCCGCGTCGACCAGGTGGACTAGGGTGGGGCAATCGTTACCGAGGAGGAAAGATGACCCGACACGCGGCGCTCATCCCGCTCACACATGATCACCACCACTTTTTGGCGCACGCCAACCGACTGCAGGAAGCAGCGACCGGGGATGAAGGTGCCCGGCGCCTTGCCGCAGACGACTACGTCAGCTTTTATCTCGGTAAGGGCCTGCGCAACATGCGTGAAGAAAAGGAGCTGTTCTTCCCTGCGGCATTCTTCGCAGACACCGAGGCACGGTCGACAGTTTTGAGGGCTCTGGCAGGACATCTGGAGCTGCACCACCTCACTCACCGGCTCCAGGTGGAGCTGTCCGCCGGTGAAATTGCTCCCGGATCCCTGGAGCAGCTGGCCGGCATACTCAAAGAACACGTGCGCCTTGAAGAGACTGAGTTGTTCGCCCACATTCAGAATGCAACTCCCGAGGAGGAACTGCATCGTTTGGCCCAAGCCCGCCGGGACGTCTGAGCGCACCAGGGGATTCTGCTTTTCCGCCAGGATGCGGGCCGGGGTAGTGGTGTCCGGCCCTAGCCGTTTACGCTAATCCTTATTGGCCACAGGGAGGGGAGTCCTATGTCAATCCGCAAGATAGCCTCTGTAGGTTCTATTGTCCTGGGGGTCCTGCTGGTGCTCGGCGGCGTCGCCACCTGGTTCCTCGTCAGCTCCACACTCAAGGACCAAAAGATCACCACCGCCGACGACGCGTGTCTTGCAGGCAGGACGGTTGCAGGACCCTTCACCGCCTACTGCGAGGCGAAGGTGATCGAGAAGCACACCCTTGAGTCCACCGAAGGGCTGACCTACGCAGAGCTTGACCGCGAAGACCCCAGGCGGGAGACCGCCCTCACGTCCTCGTTCCTGCAGTCATCCCTATTCACCTCAGTGGTGGCATTCGGTGTCGCAGCGATGGCGGCCGGGATGGGCGTGCTGTTCGTGTTGATTGGGCTAGGGATGTCGGACGTGGAGAGACGCCTGGGCTAGCAATCGTCCAGGTGACCAAGCGGTGTCCTACGATCTCGCGCGCCGCCTACCGCCCGCGCTGGCTCCGCCTCCCCCGCCCAGCGAGGCCATAAGGCCCACGATGAAGCCGAAGTCGTACCAGTTGCCGCGGTTGGCGACCTCGTAAACGTTCACCTGCTCGGTGAAGAGCGATATCACGAAGGTCACGGGAACGATGAGCCCGTGCCACAAGCCGATCAGGAATCCGGCCGGATCCTGGCCGTCCCCCACCCCCGGGTTGGGACCGGCGGCGCAGGAGGAAAGCAGAAGGGCTGCTCCTAAGAACACCAGAATGCGAATCGACGCCCCGACACGCTGCCCCGGTTTATCCTCGTGCAACGCCAGTTGAGCCGCATCGTAAGTCCTACGCGTCATCACCCACCTCCCGATCGGTCGAATCGATTCTCCCCGCCCCGACCCGTCAGATGCTGCCTGAAGAAGGCGATGATGCGATGCCGGGCATCCTGGGTTGCCGGCTCGTTGAAGCGGGTTCCGGAGACCTTACCCAGGACCACGAGAAGGGGCGTTAGGTCTGCCGGGTCATGATCGTTCATGAATCCGTGGCCGGCTTCGGGGTAGACCTTCACGTCGTGATCGACTCCGAGCGTGGTTAGGGCCGCCTTGAGCCGCTCGGCGGCTTTGTAACCGAGTGGTGAGCGGTCCTTGCCCCCATAACTCCCCACGATAGGACAGGTGCCGGCGAGAGCGTCCAGCGGGTCCTCGGGGCAGCCGCCGTAGTTCACGCTGGACGCTGAAAATCCGTATCCCGGCGCCAGCGCCAGAGCGTACCCTCCTCCCATACAAAAACCAATGACGCCGATCTTTCCGGTGCAGTCATCCCGCGCAGCAAGCCACTTTCGAATGCTTTCGACGTCGTCAAAGGTTCGGCCCCTGCGTTTGCCGAGGTCGCTCATTATCGTTCGGAGGCAGCTCAACCGGGTTCCCCAGTAGAAAAGGTCGGGAGCCGCGGCCAGGAACCCCTCGCTCGCCAGCCAATCGGCCTGGTTCCTGAGATCGTGGCTCATTCCGGTGAAGTCGTGGATCACCACCACCCCCGGCCATGGGCCGGGGGTGGAGGGCTCCGCGACGTACGTGGGCATCTCTCCGAGGGGCGTGGTGACTTTAATCTCCGGCATCAGGCTTCCGGACAGGATGGCCGGCGCGGCGGAAAAGAACGAAGGATGTGCATCCCAACCAGGCCACGTAGAGCGGGTAGGGCAGGTAGACCGACAGAGCGCCGTCAAATGCCAGCGGACCGCTTTGGGCGACGAGTCCGAACAACGGCACGACCTGGGTGGCGGCTGCAGCGAGCGAGAGCCAGGCCAGCCAGGCGGGCAGCGCCCGGGTTCGAATCGTCACGACAGCCACTGCCAGCAGCATCACCGCCAGAGGGAGGTTGGCGACGTTGAACAATGCAGTCATGACGGCAAACAGTGCAGGGAGCGCCTCACGACCCGATCCAAGGGTGAGGCCGGCCTGGAAGCAGAGAGCGGTCAGGGTGAGGATGGTTGAGCCGACGCCCGCGGCGAAGGCGACATTGGCCAGGTTCCCGGAACCGCCCTCGGCCCGGGCAAGGAAGGTGCGCAAAGCGCCGAGGAACCAAATGAGGGCTCCTGAACCCAAAACGAAGAGCAGGGCCTGCGCCCGCTGAGCCGATCCATTGGCCGCGAGAAAGTCCGACATCTCCTGCGCGGAGGCGTCCCGGCCAACGGCTCCCCGCTCGAAGGCCACCGCCGCGGCACCAATGACCAGGGATAGGAAACCGGCAACAGCTCCCGATCGATCATGTGGCGCAGCTTCGATGCTCACGACGTTTTCCTCTCTGGTTATGCGGTGACGGCCCGGCGGAGCCGCCAGGAGGCCAGCAGGAGCAGAACGGTCGCCGCCCCCAGCAGCACGCCGGCCTGGGGGAGGATGCCTCCGATGCCTGCCCCCTGTCCGACAAGTTCGGCGAATCCGTCCAGCGCCCAGGAGTGCGGGGTGATCCGGGACACCCTCTGCATCGTTTCGGAGAACAGCTCGGACGGAACCATCGCTCCTCCGAGGCCGGCCATTCCGAGGCCGACCAGCAGGCCGACTGCGATCGCCTGCTGCTCGGTGCGGAGCACGGACCCAAGGAGCATGCTGGCGCCGGAAGCCACCAGGACGAACGAGAGAACCAGGAATGCCGCAGCCACCGGGTCGCCCCAGTCGACCCCAAACAGCAGGGCCGATCCCCCCATGATCACGACGACCTGGAGCAGCGAGACTGCGATTCGTCCGAGGCTCTCGCCCAGAAGGATCGACCGCGGGCTGGTGGGGGTCGACATGATCCTGCGCACCAGTCCCAGCCGCCTGGCCTCGATCAGCTCGGTAGCTCCCATCAGGGCGGTGAGGAAGAGGAAGAGGATCAACATCTGGCTTGCCTGCAGGTCGAAGCTGCCGGCCGAGGCCTTGTTGGCCGCCTCGCCGACCGTGGTGACCGATACGGTGACGCCCGTGTCGCGCCGGGCCAGACGGGAGGCCTGCGCCAGAGCGTCGTCGAAGCCGGCTCCGGTTTCCTGCTTGGCGAAACGGGCAGCCCGGACCTCGGCGTTCTGTCCTGCTACTGCGGAATCGACGGTGGCCCTGAGTGCCATCTGCTCCGGCCTTGCGATGAAGACCAGCTCCACGGTTTCGCCGGCGCGCAGGCGACGGTCGTAGCCGTCCGGAAGCACCAGCCCCCCGGCGAGGTTTCCGCGCTCCACCTCGGATCGAACCTCGTCCTCGGAATCGCTCGAGATGACCTGGATCCTGTCGGACCGCTCGATCCTTTCGATCAGGTCTGCACCCAGGGTTCCCCCGGTGCCGACGACGGCGATCTTCGGAACGTATCCTCCGGCCGCCGCTCCCATGACGAAGATCAGGGTCATCGGCATGATGAACAGGAAGAACCAGTTGGGCCGGTACCGGAAGGTCATGCGCAGGTTCTGCAAGACCATCGTCAGGGTTCTCATAGCTCGGTCAACCTTTTGTGGCGAAGTGCGGCGATACCCCCGGCGACCAGCGCAAAGGTGAGGATTGCCATCACCGAAGGCAGGACCGCTCCGGCCCCCGCTCCCCCGGAAAGATCGGCCAGGCCCCGCAGGAACCACGAGTGCGGGGTGAGCCTGCCGATAGTCGCGAAGACCTCGCCCGCCTGCGCCAGCGAGAAGAAGCTGCCGCCGAACATGCCGAGGACGATGGCGATGATGGTCTGCCACGACCCGGCCTGCTCCGACGTCTTGGCGAGGGTGGCGACCAGGGCCAGGATCGCCACGGCGGCCAGCACACCGGAAACCACCAGCATCGCCACTCCCAGCAGGTTTCCCCAGCGGACACCCAGGATCAAAGCGGTGGCCGTCATCAGCACCGCCATGCTGCACAGGCCGAGCACGAAGGCGCCCAGCAGCTTGCCGGCGATCACCGATCCCCGGCTCACCGGCATGGCGAACAAGCGGCCGAGTGTGGCTTCCTTGCGCTCCTCGAGGATGCTGGCCACCCCGAACTGGACCGTGAAAAAGACGAAGAAGACTGCAATTCCCGCCGAGAAGTAGTTCTTGAACCCGAGCTCGCGCCGGTCCGCCCGGCTGTTCGACAGGATGACCGCGTCGGCGCTGTGGGCGGCCCGCTGCGCTAGGGCGGCCATCTCTTCCGGGTCCGGCTGGGATCCTCCGGGAGTGAGTGATGCAGCGAGCGCCAGCCGGGAGGCGTTGATCTCCTGGGCGTAGGCGTCGGTAATCGATCGGGCAACCTCGGTAGCCAGCCCTTGCTGGGCGTCGCCGATCACCGATAGCTGAGGGGTTCGTCCGCTGAGGACGGAGGACGAAAAGCCGCTCGGCATGACGATCGCCGCCTGGACCTCGCCGTCCTCGACCATCTCCCGGGCGTGCTCGATCGAGTCTGCGTCGACCAGATCGAGGATGCCCTCCTTGGCCGCGCCGCCGAGCACACCATTGCGGAACTCCGCCGCCAGCGCGCCCTTGTCCTCATCGAAATAGGCGTACTTGAAGGAGATTTCCTCCACGTTGCCGAGGGTCAGGGAGAAGATGATGGCGAGGGCCACGGGCAGCACGAACGCCATCACGAGAGCCGATGAGTCGCGCAGCCTTTGTTTCAGGTCCTTCCCCATGACCAGCAGCGCGGGGACCACGTCAGTTCCTCAGGGCTTTGCCGGTGAGGTGGAGGAAAACAGCCTCGAGGTTGGGCTCGGTTACGTCGACTCCGGTTACCGAGACACCCTGAGCGCCGATCGCCTGAAGAAGCTTCGGCAGGAGGACCTGGGCATCGTTGACGATCAGGTCGACGCCGCCATTGGAAGATCCGGCTCCCAGCACGCCCGGGATTCCCCTAGCTGCCGCCACCGCCGCTTCGCCCTGCGCCCCGACGGTGAGCCTGATCCGGTCGTGCTCGCCGACCAGGGCCACCAGCTCCCGCTGGCTCCCCTCCGCCTTCAGCTCACCGAGGTCGATGATTCCCACCCGGTCACACAACCGTTCCGCCTCTTCCATGTAGTGGGTGGTGTAGAGCACCGCCATGCCCTCTTCGGAAAGCTTTCCGACCGCCTCGAGAATCGAGTTCCGGCTCTGCGGGTCGACGCCGGCCGTGGGTTCGTCGAGGATGAGCAGCTTCGGTCGGTGAAGCAACCCGATGCCGATATTCAGGCGCCGCTTCATGCCGCCGGAGTACTCTTTTGCCCGGTCCTTCGCCCGGCCGGCGAGGCCGATCACCTTCAGGATCTCCTCCACCCGGTCCTTCGCAGCAGCACGCCTCATGCCGTACATGTGGGCGAAGAAGGTCAGGTTCTCCCGGCCGGTCAGCTCCGGGTAGATCGCCAGTTCCTGCGGGACGTAACCGACGTCGTCGCGGGTGGCGATCGAGCGTGCCGTCATCGGCTTCCCGGCGATCAGGACCTCGCCGGCGTCCGGCTCCAGCAGTCCGGCGATCATGCTGATTGTCGTTGTCTTGCCGGCCCCATTGGGGCCCAGGAGACCGTACGTCTCACCCGCGCCGATGGTGAAGCTGACGTCCTTGACGGCAAAGTGGTCACCGAAGGACTTGCCTAGTCCCCGGCAGACCAGCACGGTGGCAACGTGAGTTCCCAGGTCCTCCGGTGTCCGGGTGGGAGTGTCCGAGCCTTCGGGGTTCCGCTCCTCCTCATCGGAGACGGGCGCCAGGTGGGGATGATGCGCCATCTGGGGCGGAACATGGGCGGGTGGGAACGTCATCGACACCTCCTTCTTAACGACAAGTGTTCCAACTGAGCCGGTAACCGGTCAGGGCCGAAAGACCCGGCCGCTTCAGGCCTTTCGGCCGGGCCCCGACCGGCCCGATGGACCCCCAAGTACCGGGCCGTTGGACCCTGGGATCGCTCCGGCCGGAACCTCAATCTCAGTCCGTCAGCACGCGGGAGTCCGAGGAGGGTGAGGGGCGGATGAAAGGTTCGTTGAAGGTCGGAAAGGCAGTCTCGTACAAGGCGCCCCCACGGGCCGCCCGGCCGGTTGACAAGTCCCCGTCACCGGCCAGGTCATTCAGGGAGCCATTGCCTGAGCCGCAGGTGGGAGCGGGAACCGTCATTCGCACCAGCGGATTGACCAAGTCCTATGGCAAGCGGCCTGCCCTGGCGGAGCTGAACCTCGAGGTCGGCTCGGGACAGGTATTTGGTTTCCTCGGTCCCAACGGCGCAGGAAAGACCACGACCATCCGGCTGCTCCTCGACCTCATCCGGCCGACCGCCGGCACGGCGAGCATCTTCGGACTGGACTCGCGCAGGGATTCGCCGGCCATAAGGAGGCGCATCGGCTACGTCCCGGGTGACCTGGCGCTGTATTCCGACCTGACCGGACACCAGGTGGTCGACTTTTTCGCCGGCCTGCGCGGCGGAGTAGACCAGAGCTATGTCGATTCCCTGGCCGCCGAGCTCCAACTAGACCTGGCCCAGGAGGTGGGGACCCTGTCAACCGGCAACCGGCAGAAGCTCGGCCTGG
>DASTUJ010000030.1 GCA_035759705.1 Actinomycetota bacterium
GGTGCACCTGAAGACCGACGTGCCTATCGGAGAGGTGGTCAAGCTGGCGCTGCTGGCCCGGGAGGTCGACCCGGCGGCCGTCAAGAACATCACCATCAACGGGTCGACCGGCAACTCGGGGGGCGCAAGCGTGGTGTTCCTGGCCCCCGGCGACACCTACAGCCGGGTGAAGGACGACGGGATCTACTAGCCAACGGTCGGACAGCTGCTTATTTTGAGCCTTGATGCCGAAGCCCTCAAGAACTTTCTAAGCCTTAGCTAAAGGTGGGGTGGAGGTACCGAAACCCCAAAGCGATTCAAACGGCGCTTGAGCCTCACGATTTCGATACACGAATGCGCGTCTAAAACGGCCTCTTGGCCGTGATGGAAGACCCCTTCAATCCTCCTGGACGCCGAGTCCGGCGCTACCGGGGCGTGGAGTATCCGGAAGCTCTTGTTGCCAGCGTTGCGGATGGCTGGGAGCTGATCTACCGGCCGAGGGCGATCCTTCCGCCTCTCGCAAAATGTCATAGACGTGATCGCTTTGGTTCCGCTTTCACCGAGCTGAGCCTCGACCAGCTACGAGGCACCGATCAGTTTGTGATCTGTAGCCAGTCCTCGCTGGGGCCGTTCACATAAGGTGAGTCCAGCTTCTTGGCGATTACGCCTGCAAGGCCGAGGCCCTTCGCAGCCTTCAGCACCGCCTTGCCCTCCTTGGGGATCGACATCGAGGTGCCCAGCAGGCCCCCCGTGACCACCGCCTCCTCCAGGATCTTTCGCCGCCGCTTGTAGGGCTCATCGGTCAGCGAGCGGTCGTCCATGTACAGCAGGTCGACAGCCAGAAACTTCGCATCCTTGCCGGTGCCGACGATCACTCCGTCCAGCACCGCATTCCGGGCGACCAATCGCTCGTGCAGCTTGTCCATTCCGGGAACCCTTAGCGGCTGCATCGAGGGGAGCAGCAGGTTGGTTCTCCGGTACTCGCACACCGCCAGCGCCCTCTGGCCCTCCAGCTGCGGTTCGAACGCCCAGGCCTTGTCGTTGAATGCCTCCGCAGTTCTGGCCGGGGTCATCGGAGGGCCGGTGGGTACGGGATCCGGCTCATTCCCCTCCCAGGCGCTCAGCAGAATCAGCCACTCCTTGCCGCCTTTGGTCTGGATCAGGTGCCACAGCCCCTTGAGGCGATCCCCCTTCAGGCGGAAGGTGAGCTTGCCCTTGGCCTGCTCGGTCAGCTCGTACTCGCCGCGGTCGAAGATGCGGACCTCTCCGGCGCCGTAGTTTCCGGCGGGGATCGAGCCGCTGAAGCCCCCGTACTCGAACGGGTGATCCTCGACGTGCACGGCCAGCGCCCGCTTGCCCTTCTCTATGGGGAGGTTCTTGGGGACCGCCCAGGAGACCAGAACCGGGGTGCGGCCGTTGTACATCTCCAGGCGCAGATCGAAGTGCAGGTTGCGGGCGTGGTGCTGGTGGATGACGAAGGTTTTGCCCGGCAGCGCCTTGCCCGGGTCGACGTCACCGGGGACCTCCGGAGGAGGCTCGGGGGTCTCGTCGAATCGCCGCTTGGCGGCGTAGTCGCGCTGTTCCGGCATCGTGGAGAGCCTAGCGCCAAGCCGGACTACGGGCCGGAGCCGGGAAGGGTGATCTCGGCCCGGGAGTTGGCTCTCACCTCCTTCAGGTCCGAGAAGGCCGAAAGAGTCATGTTCACCGGCACCGCAACCGAGACCTGGGCGACCGTCCCGCCCGGCTGACATTCGCACGCGATTAGCTTGGCCCCGTTGGCATCGGCGAACTCTCGGGCCTTTCCTTCAGGGTCTTCCCCTATCCCCGGTATCAGCTCCGCCGCAGCGGCCAGCGACGCGGAGTCGGCGGCGGTCTGTGCCCGGGTGCGGGCGATGAAGAAGAGGGCCAGGTCGCTCAGGCCGAGGAGGAACACCATGATCATCGCCATGCCGCCGACCACGGCAACGCTCGCATTGCCGTGGTCGAGTTTCCTAAGGCCCCGCACTGTCCGACTTCTCCATCCGCATGGTGGCCGAGGCCTTGAGATTTAAGTTCCCTACGATCTCGCCGACGATGGGCAGCTTCGCCGGCGGGGCGCTGACGTTCACCTTCGCTGGATCGCCCCGCTCGGTTCCCCGCGTCACCTTCACGTCCAGGTTCAGTCCTGGTGCGGCACTTCGGGCGGCGGAGTTGATGGCGCCCTGGTCGGGGGTGACGATCGCTTCCCGAACCCCCTCCCGAGCGGCGCCCATCACCATGATCTGATCCCGGGCCAGCACGGCAACCTGGAGGAGGCCGAGGATCAAGATCAGGACGACGGGCAGCACCAGGGCAAACTCCACCGTGGACTGCCCGTTCTCATTCACTGAGATCACCGGGGCTTGGTTAGTCCCCTCCTCCGCCGTCGCCAATACCTGCGTTCTCCTGGACCTGGGCAATTACGCCGTTGAAGAACTCTTCGAGTGTCGAGTTTCCCGACGCCCACTGGATCAGGACTATGGCTACTGCGGCCGCAGCCAGGAGCACCAGCGCGTATTCGGCGGTGGTCTGGCCGGATTCCCACTTCAGCCGGCACAGCCCGTTGTAGATGCGGGTCTGCAGATTACGAATCACTTCCATGCCTCACTCCTCCTTGGCACAACATCGATTTGGGAAGTGTGTCGAGCGTGGGGAAGTGGGATGGGGAAGTTCAAGACAACTCTGGCATCCGGGTGTGACATTAAAAATCCATGGACTGAAACGCGCTGACCAACAAGGGAACCACGGTCAGCAGGATGAAGGCCGGCAGGATTAAAAAGACCAGGGGGAAGAGGATCTTGACCGGCGCCTTTCGAGCCTGCTCCTCGGCGGAACGCTTTAGGCGTCCCCGAACGTCGGCGGAAAAGGACTCCAGGGAGGAGGCGATCTGTGTCCCGAACCTCTCGGAGTTGAGCAGCACCCGGACCAGCGCCTCAAGCTCCGGCAGGCCGCACCGGACTGCCAGGTTCTCGAGCGCCCGGGCTCTGGGAACACCCAGGTCGATCTCCTCGATCACCCGCCGGATCTCCTTTCCCAGAGGGCCGGAGACACGCTCCACCACCCGTCTCAGCGAAAGTGAGATGTTCAACCCGGCGTGGCTGCAGACGGCGAGAAGGTCGACGACGTCGGGCAGCGCAGCGGCCATCTCCTCTTTGCGCCTCCGGCTCCGGGATCCGAGGTAGGTGCGCGGCAGCCGGTAGCCAACAAGAATGCCGACCGGGGAGGTGACCAACGCCATCGGCCCGAAGGCCAGCCCTCCGAGGAAACCGGCACCAGCCAGAAGAAGCTGTAAGCCGCGCACCGACTCCACCGGGAGCCGGCTCATACCGGCTGCGGCGAGCAGCTTCCCGTAGAGCTCCGATGCGTTACCCGGATAGGAGCGGCCTAACCAGCCGAGAACGGCACGCAACGGACGAAACGATGATGGAGCGCTGCTCGAGCCAGTCAGCGCCGCCACCCGGCCTGCGACGACCGGGTCCTTTCTCCGCAGAGCAAACAAACCCAACAGGACGGTTACTCCGCTCAGCGAAGCCAGGAGAAGCTCGTTCACAGCCGGATCCTCAGCGCGTGGCGGATCCACAACATCCCCACGACGTTCATCGTCAGGCCGGCAATGAGAATCGCAACACCGATGGCAGAGGTGAACAGGAACTCCATCTGCTCCCGCGACCCGATCGACAGAAGGAAGAAGAAGGCGAGCGGCGCCATGGCCACCACGAGGCCCGACAGGCGGCCCTGCGCGGTCATCGCCTTGATCTCGCTCCGGAGCTGTAGCCGCTGCGAGACTCTTTGTGCCGACGCCTCCATCACGCCGGCGAGGTTGCCGCCGGTCTGCCGGTGCACGAGCATCGACGTAACCCACATGTCGACGTCCTTGCTCGGCACCCGCGCGGCGAAGCGTTCCAGCGACTCCTCCAGTGGCCGGCCGAAGTCCACCTCGGCCAGCATTCGGCCGAGTTCCTCCCTTAGGGGAGGCTTGGTCTCCTCCGAGAGGATCCTCAGCGATCGTGAGAGCGACTGGCCGGCCCGAAGCACGTTGGCCTGCAGTGAGAGCGCCTCGGAAAGCTGGCGCTCGATCCGGGCCGCCCTGTTGCCGTGCAGCTTTTGAAAGAAGCGATCGACGGCGTACGGCGTGGCCACAGCAGCGATGACCGGCAGGAGCAGCCCCCCGAACATAAACGCTGCGAACATCCATCCACCCAAAGCCGACGCCAGCCCGATCGCCAGCACGTCCGAGAACGGCACCCCCGGGTGGTGGGCCTCCGCACGTCTTTGGAGCGCTGCGCCCCTTCGTGTTGCCGCGACTCTGACCGCCCAACCTTCCAAAAGCGGGCCTCCCGGAGCCCGCCGCGACGATGCTTGGGCTTGGACGTCCAAACGTTGGAGCAGCCGGGAGGCCTGGCGTGACCGATAAAGAGCCACGCGGCCGGCCACAACTCCGAAGAGCGCCGCTCCGGCCAGAATCGCGAGGATCAGGTCCATTGGTCGTCCTCGCCCCAGAAGGCCTGCACCCCGGCCGCCTCTATCCGCTCCAGGCAGACGGGGGGCTCACCGACCTCCAGCTCACCCACCACCCGTCCCGCTGCGTCCAGACCGGTCGGCCGGAACCGGAAGACATCTGCCAGCTGCAGGCCGTCCTCCGTCAACCCGCGCACCTCGGTTATGCGGGTCACCCGGCGGGACCCGTCCTGCAGGCGGCTGGTGTGGACGATCAGGTCGAGCGCGGCAGCGATCTGCTGACGCACCGGTCCCGGCGCGAGCCCGAGCTCGGCCATCATCACCATGGTCTCCAGCCGGACCAGCAGGTCGGCCGGCGAGTTGGCGTGGCAGGTGGATAACGATCCTTCGTGCCCGGTGTTCATCGCCTGGAGCATGTCCAGCGCCTCGCCGCCCCGGACCTCACCGACGATGATGCGGTCGGGCCGCATGCGAAGGGCGTTCCGCAGCAAATCCCGGACGGTGACCAGCCCCCGGCCCTCGATGTTCGCCGGGCGGGCCTCCAGCGACACGACATGCTCCCGGGCCAGCCGCAGCTCGGCCGCGTCCTCGATGGTAATCAGCCGTTCGTGGTCCGGGATCGAGGAGGAGAGGACGTTGAGGAGTGTGGTCTTGCCGCTCCCGGTTCCTCCCGAGATGATGAGGTTCATCCGGGCACGGACCGCAGCGTCCAGGAACTTCACCATCGAACGGCTCACCGTGGAGTTCGCCGACAGGCTTTCGTAGGTGAACGGAAGGGCCGAGAAGCGCCGGATGGTGACCGCCGGGCCGTGGATCGATAGCGGCGGGATGATCGCGTGGAGCCGGCTCCCGTCGGGTAGGCGGGCTTCGACGTAGGGCTGCGACTCGTCGATCCTCAACCCCAGCGGCCCGATCACCCGCTCGATCAGATGAAGGACCTGGCCGTCGGACTCCAAAGTGACCCACGCCCGCTCGATTCTCCCCTCCCGCTCGACGTAGATCTTGCTGGGCGAGTTGATCATCACCTCGGTTATGCGGGGGTCCCGCAGCAGCTCCTCGAGCGGCCCCAGCCCGACGACCTCGTCCGATATCTGCCGGACCAAGCTGGCCATCTCGGAACCGGGGATGATCACCCGGTCCTCCTCCAACACCCGCCGGACCGCTTCCCGCAGGTTCAGCCGCTTGTCGGCCTGACTCCCCTCGAACAGGGCGGGGTCCCGTTCGTCCAGCAGGCGCTGGCGAACCCGCTCCTTCAGATCGGCGCTGCCGTTTTGCTCTGACATCTAACCCCCGCTAGAAGTCGAAGACCTTAGTTCTGGCTCTTGACCGGCCACCTCCGCCGGCTTTCCGGAGTCTCTGGGGGCCCAATGCCCCGCGCCGTTCGAACCGGGTGAGTTGTCCGCGGCTGGACCGGGTGCGGCGCCGGCTGCCGCGAGCCGTTGAAAGGTGCGTTCTCCTGCGGCGAAACTGCCGGCTTTCCCGCCGGGACCGGGGTCTTCAGCGCTACGGCTCGCTTGGGAGCTGCGGGAAGCGGAGCTCCGGCCAGCGACGCCAGCCGTTTGGCTAGAGGTGTAAGCATCTTGCACGCCAGGGGGCTCAACTCTCCGCGGTTGGCCGCCCGGTAGATCTGAAGATCGGCTCGGACGCGGGTTATCGCAGCCACCCCCAGGACCGCCTCGACTTCCTTGGCCGTGATGTCGGGCCCGCCCGCCTGGTTGAGAACGACGTCGATCTTGTCGGGAGAGACTCCGTCGGCATTCAGGCTCTCCAGAAGATACCGGGATCTCCGGAGCCCGAGAAGGTCCGGCGTCAGAACGACCGAGATCGACGTGGCCTCGTGAAAGCCGGCCCGGGCTACTGGGTTGAGACCGGACGGAAGATCAACGACCACGTTCTGCGCCGTCTCACGGATGGCCCGCAGAACCCGTCCCACCGCTGCTCCGTCCGATGCACCGATCTGACCCAGCTTCGCCGGAGAAAGGACCGCCCGGAACCCGATCGGATGAGACCACAGAACGCTTTGCACGACCTTCGCCGAGAGCTCGTCGGCCACACGCAGCAGGTCTCCGACCGACTTGTTGGTCGGCTCGGCGCCGAGTAAGGCGGTCTGGTCTCCGTGGTCCAGGTCGAGGTCGACCAGCACTGCCGACCGTCCCGAGATTGCGAAGGCGCCGGCCAGGTTCGCAGCCACGACCGATGCCCCGGCTCCTCCTTTGGGCGCCCAAACTGCGTGCAGGGCTCCCGCCGGCGAAGAGGCGGCTTCGGGAGCCGGCGCCTTGACCTCGACGAATTCCCTCAGTTGGGATTGTTCGTCCGGCCAGAGGATGAATCCCCTCGCGCCGAGTCTAAGTCCGGCGCGGAGGGCCTCGGGGGACTCCTGCCGGCCGAAAACGACCACTCCGGGCGACAACCGCCCGGCGCGCGGGTGGGCGGCCAGCTCGGGCGCGATGGCACCCGAAAGGAGGATGCAGTCTGCGTCGTTGCCCAGGCGAAGAAGCTCATCGACCGTTCTGGCCGACCGGAGCAGCCTCCAGTGGGGAATCTCCTCGAGGTGGCGAATTACCTCGTCGAGCAGGACCAGGTCGTCGCACGCGACCAGCACTTTGGGTGATGAAGACATGGAACTCCCCCCTGGCATCGGACCATGGGGAAGTGCCCGCCGGGGAAGTGGCTGGACAATTTTTTACATCACCGCGCCGACAATTGAGAAGACCTAATCTCAAAAATCCGTAATTTTCGGGAGACCGACGAGGTTCTACGTAGTTCCGAATCGTGCCTGGGGACACGCATAACGCCAATCCGACTATTCTGGCTTCGGAGGCGAATGGGGCCTGGTGGCTCTCCTGGTCTTCAAAACCAGTGCACCGGTGATGAGCCGGTGGGCGGGTTCGATTCCCGTCCGTCTCCGCTAGATAAGCCGCCCCCTCAAAAGGGGCGGCTTTTCAGTTGGACTACTCGATGATCTCAGGCGCCCGGTCCCGGCTGACCGAAACCATGAGGATCCCGCACAGAATCGCCAGACCGGCCGGGTACACCCACACCGAAGGCGCCTCCGAGAAGAACAGGAACGCCAACAAGATCGCGATCGGCGGCTCGGCCATGACCGCCGCAGACACGGTGGTCGAGTCCAGGTCCTTCAGCACGAAGTTCAGCACCGTATGTCCGAGCAGTTGAGGGCCAACCACGATGCCGGCCAGGGCCAGCCAGGTTGCCGCCGGGTAACCCCACAGCGGTATTCCGGCCCCCAGGCAGACCGGCAGGAGCAGCAGCGCCGCGGCGCCGTAGGTGATCACCGAGTACTCCACTATCCCCAGCCGCTTCCGGGAGAACTGCCCGGCCAGCGTGTACCCGGCCACGGTGACGGCTCCCAGGATGGCGAGGGTGTCGCCGAAAAGCGTGGCCTTGCCCTCCCCGCCGCCGGGCACGGCAATCAGGGCGGTTCCCGCCAGCGTGAGGGCGATCCCCACCCACACCGCCTGGCGCATCCTTTCTTTGAACAGGTACCGGGCGGCCAGGGCGGTGAACACCGGGGTGGTCGACACAAGCAGTACCGAGTTGGCGACGGTCGTCTCCTCGAGCGAGGTGATCCACGCTCCGAAGTGGACGGACAGGAAGGCGCCGGCGACCAACGGTAACTTCCAGCCTCCGCCGGCAAGCTTGGCAAACCCTCTCCGTCCGAAAGGCGCCAGAGCCAACGTTCCGGCGGCACAGCGCCAGAACGCTATGGCCAGCGGCTCGGCATCTTCGGCATAGCGGATGAAGATAGCCGCCACGCTGACCGCCAGAACACCGGCCGCCAGCAGCGTCCAGGACACCCAGGTTGGGCCTCTTGCGTCGGGGTCAGGCACGGTGGAGGTCGGCCAGCACGGTGGCTGCCGCGTTGCGGCCCGCGGCCCCCATCACGCAGCCACCCGGGCTCGCCCCCGAGCCGCACAGGTACAGGCCGGGCACCGGCGTCCGGTAGGCGAACCGGGCGCCGAAGCTCTGCTCGGGCATCAGCGCTCCGTGGAAGATGTCCCCTCCGGTCAGGCCGAAGCGCTCCTCCAGCTCGGGAGGGCCGAGGACCTGCGACGCCAGCACCGCATCCGGCACGTTCGGGGCGTACCTGCCGATGGTCTCCAGCACCGATTTGAGCGCCGCATCTGCCGACCAGCCGCCGACCGGGGCGTACTGCGTGAAGGCCGAGACGACGTGGATGCCGGGCGGGGCCAGCGTCGGGTCGGTCGCCGACGCGCAGAACACCTCCATGAACGGCTCCGCCGAGAACCTGCCGGCCTGGGCGTCGGCGGCGGCCGCCTCCAGGTAGGCGATCGACGGGGCGATCTCGGTCGTCGCCCGGTGCTGGGGTCCGGGACCGCCGGGCAGCGCCCGGAACTCCGGCAGCTCGGAGAGGGCCAGGTTGACCTTGGCGACGGCGCCGTCGACCCGCCACTCCTCGACGTGCTTTTGGAAGTCCGCCTCCAGGACGCCCTCCGCAACCAGGCCGAGGAAGGTGCGCTTGGGGTCGGCGTTCGACAGGACCACGCCGGCCGTCTCGACGCCGCCGCCGGCGGTTGTCACGCCCACCGCCCGGCCGCCTTCGACCAGGACCGACTCCACCGGCACGCCGGTCACGATCTCGACCCCGGCCTCCGCCGCCGCCGACGCCAGCGCTGCCGTCAAGGCGCCCATGCCGCCCTTCACCCAGGCCCAGGTGCCGTCGGCGCCGACCAGCTCGCCCCCCAGGGCGTGGTAGGTCATCACCCACGCGGTGCCCGGCTCCCGGGGCGAGGCCTGCGTCCCGACGAGGCCCTGGGTGGCGAAGCACCCCCGCACCTCGTCGGATGCGAAGAACCCCTCCACGAGTTCGGCGGTGCTGCCGGCGACGGCAAGGCGCCATATGTCCGACCGGCCCCGGCGGGCCAGCTCCCGCTCCACCTCGGCGGGCGGCGGGGGCGATGCCGTCTCGACGAACGGCCGCATCAGCGCCACAGTCTCGTCCCAGAACCGCCCCCATCGCACGTAGGCGTCGGCGTCGGGCGGGTGGATCTTCGCCAGCTCCTCCCGGGTCCGGGCAGAATCACGCCAGACGAAGAAGTGCCGGTCGTCGGGCAGCGGGACGAACATCTGCGGGTCCTTCGGGGTGAACTCCAGACCGTGGCGGGCCAGCTCCAGGTCCCGGTAGACGTCGGGCCGCAGGAGCGACAAGGCGTAGGAGGCGGCGGAGACCTTGACCCCCGGCATGAGCTCCTCG
>DASTUJ010000031.1 GCA_035759705.1 Actinomycetota bacterium
GGGACCGATTCCGGGGCCGGGTGATCTTCCCGGTCTCCAGCCTGACCGGCGAGGTGGTGGGCTTCGGCGCTCGGGCGATGGGCGACGACCAGCCCAAGTACCTCAACACCTCGGAGACCTCGCTGTATCAGAAGAGCAAGATCCTGTTCGGGCTCGACAAAGCGAAGGCGGAGATCGTGAAGTCCGGCTTCGCCCTGGTCACCGAGGGCTACACCGACGTCATGGCGCTCCACAAGATCGGCTACACCAACGCGGTCGCCACCTGCGGCACGGCGCTGGGGGAGGAGCACTTCGCCCTGCTGAAGCGCTTCTGCGAGAAGGTCGTCCTCGCCTTCGACGCCGACAACGCCGGCTCGGTGGCCTCGGAGCGGGGCTTCGGCATCCACTCCAAGATCGGCCTCGAGGTGCTGGTCGCGCCGCTGCCGCAGGGCAAGGACCCGGCCGACGTCGCCCTGGAGGGTGGCAAGGAGGCGGTGCAACCGCTGATCGACGGGGCCACCCCCCTGATGCAGTTTGTGCTGGAGAGGGAGATATCCCGCCACAGCCTGGATTCGGCCGACGGCAAGTCGAAGGCGGTCCGGGCGGCCGTGGAGCGCCTCAGTTGGGAACCCAACCCGGTGGCCCGGGGCCAGCACGCCCAGTGGGTCGCCGAGCGGATCGGCGTCGGCCACTACCAGGTCGACACCGTGCTCCGGGAGTCGGCCCAGTCCGGCAACTCGGAGAGCATGGGCCCCAGCCGCAGGGCGGGCCTCAAGCGCTCTCCGGGGCACGTGAAGGTGGAGCGGGAGGCCCTGGGGATCCTGCTGGACTCCAAGGACCGGCTTCCCCGGGCGATGCAGGTGCTGAAGATCGACCACTTTACGCAGCCCGAGCACCGGGTCTTGTTCACCGCGCTCGAGCAGATGGCCAGAAACCCGGGGGCGGGAACCGTGATGGACGGCCTGCCGGACGACGACGCCAGAAGGTTCGCAGCCGAACTATCTATGGCTCCCGCCATCACCCACGACCCCGAAGAGGTCTTTTTAAGACTAGAAGAGTTCCGAATCGTCAGACAGATCTCCGAACTTAAGGCTAAACTCGACAAGTTTGACCCCGAGGGTGAAGCGGATTCCTACGACCGAACGTTCATGGAATTGATGCGTTTGGATGTCGAACGTCGAAAGTTCGACGACAAATGAGAGGACCCGATGGCGAAAGACGCTGAGATAGACGATGTAAAGGATCTTGTCTCTCGAGGCAAGGAGAAGGGCTGGCTCACCGCCGACGAGATAGCAGATGCGCTCGGCAGCCTGGCCCTAACCGCAGAACAAGTAGACGGTGTTTATGCACTAATAGTCGAAGAGGGCGTTGAGGTCGTAGAACACGAGCCCGGGACTCCCGACGAACAAGTCGAGGACTTCCGCCGGGACTCCGAGCTTCTTAAAGCTCCCACCAATGACCCCGTCCGCATGTACCTCAAAGAAATTGGAAAGGTCTCGCTGCTCACGGCCGACCAAGAAGTGGACCTGGCCGAGCGCATTGAGGCAGGCCTGTGGGCCGAAGAGATGCTCTGTGACTCCACCAAGTTCGATCTAGCCCGGATCGAAACCCTTGCCCGGCGATCGTCCCTCGCGGTCGGCGAGGCGTCGCTCACTCAGGACAAAGCCAGGGAGATCTGCCGCCGCATCGAGCGGGACGGAGTACTGGCTAAACGAAAGCTCGTCGAGGCGAACCTGAGGCTCGTAGTCTCAATCGCCAAGCGGTACGTGGGCCGAGGAATGTTGTTTCTGGACCTGATTCAGGAAGGCAATCTCGGCCTTATTCGCGCCGTGGAGAAGTTCGACTACAACAAGGGCTTCAAGTTCTCCACCTACGCAACCTGGTGGATCCGCCAGGCGATCACCCGGGCGATCGCCGACCAGGCACGCACCATCCGAATCCCGGTCCATATGGTCGAGACCATCAACAAGCTGCTGCGCATCCAGCGTCAGCTGATGCAGGACCTCAACCGTGAGCCGCTTGCCGAGGAGATCGCCGAGCAGATGGAGCTCAGCGCCGACAAGGTGCGGGAGATCATGAAGGTCTCCCAGGAGCCGGTCTCGCTGGAAACTCCCATCGGTGAGGAGGAGGACACCCACCTGGGCGACTTCATAGAGGACTCGGACGCGGTGGTTCCGCTGGACGCGGCGTCGTTCATCCTGCTGCAGGAGCAGCTGGAGAGCGTCCTGCACACGCTGAGTCAGAGGGAAAAGAAGGTAATCCAGCTACGCTTCGGGCTGCACGACGGCACGCCGAGGACGCTGGAAGAGGTAGGCAAGGAGTTCGGGGTCACCCGGGAGCGTATTCGTCAGATCGAGTCGAAGACCCTGTCGAAGCTCCGGCACCCGTCCCGGTCGCAGAAGCTGCGCGACTACCTGGAGTAGGAATGTCACGTTGCGGGGGCCGAAAAGCCCCCGCAACATGAAAACCCTTTTAGTTAGACGACGCGGTCGTCTTCGTGGTGTTGCCGCTGTCGCCGCCTGCGCCGGTGGTGTTCTTGATGCTGCTGCCACCCTTCACGCCGGCTGCCTTGCTCATGACCGAGCCCATCATCTCTTTGCCGGACTCGAGCTTGGCTGCGACCATCGGCTTCATGGGCTCAATGGCCTTCTTGACCGTGGGAGACTCCGAAACCTTCTTGATCTTCAGCTGGATCTGCTCGTAACGCTGACGACCGGCTTTGGCCCCCTGCATGTATCCGACTGCGAAACCCGCGATGGCTCCTGACTTGAATGCACCCATGTGACCTCCTTTGTAGTCGTGCCTTTCTTATTCCTCCGAATGGCGTCCGGTAAACGACTCAGGCGACAAGGTCACGGTCGTTAGGGGCCGAATGGCACTAAAGTACTAGGCCATTCGGCACTGTTAGGTCTCTAACAGTCGGCGTACTCTCGTCATATCGGATCAAGCAGTGATCCGAGGGGGCGGGATCGGATCAGCAGTGGTTCGAGGGGCGCAGGGGATTCGGGAACGGCAGTCCCGAAGACTCTATGTTTGAAAGACGAGGTCCGGGCTTGGCAGTCCGGGGCCTCGGGCAAGGTGGGGTTGGGAGTTCGGGAACGGCAGTCCCGGCTTCTTGAAGCAAGAAGAGCACGACGGGCCCGGCCGGCAGACCGGGTCTGAGCAGCAAAGCTGATGGGAACCCGGGACGGCAGCCCGGTTTCCCGGAAGGTCTTAGGACTTCGGGTGAGTTAGCCAAGGTCCTGAAGGTAAGGCAGGGGCCCAGTGCGTCGGGCCTCGAGGATTGGAGGGTGGTGCCAGTCCAGCACCGCCCTCCTATGCCTTTTTCATCTCCTCGGTCAGCACGGCCGACACGGTTGCCAGCTCATCCCGGATTTTTGTTATGGCTTCGCTGCCGCCATCCAGGTCACCCTCTTCGGCCCGCTCCTCCATGGCCCGGCACAACTCCGCAAGCTGCGTGGCGCCCAGGTACGAACAGCTCCCTTTGAGAGCGTGCGCCGCCATCTGGATCGAGCCGGCGTCCTGCTCCTCCAGGCCCTCCTCTATGGCGTCCACCCGGCGCTTGGCGTCGTCCAGAAATACTGTGGCGATCCTGGCAAGGAATCCTTCGTTGCCCGGACGATCGAGTGCCCGCAGGTCGTCCAGCTTGGAGTGGTCGACGTGAACGATGGCGCTCAACCGTCCTTGTCCTGGCGCTGGGCCTGGGCCCGGCTGAGGTATGCGGCCGCCTCCGAGCGGCGGGCGACCTCGAGCTTGCGCAGGATGCCAGACACGTAGTTCTTGACCGTCTTGTCCGAGATGTGGAGCTCCGCCCCGATCTCCCGGTTGGTCAGGCCCTTGGCCACCTGGCTCAGAACCCGGTCTTCCTGGGCGTTGAGCCGGCGCAGCTTGGGGTCGCTCTCGTCGAAGCGGGAGGTTCTCAGGCGCTCCAGAACGGCCTGCGTCACATCGGGGTCCAGCAGCGCCTTGCCTTCGCCGAGGCTCCGGATGGCCCCGACCAGCTCGGTTGAGTTGACCCCCTTGAGCAGATACCCGGATGCGCCGGCCATGATCGAGTTGAACAGGGCCTCGTCGTCCGAGAACGACGTGAGCATGAGGATCTTGATCTTCGGATTGCGGTCACGGATGTCGCGGCAGGCTTCTACGCCCCCGCCTTCCGGCATGCGCACGTCCATGATGATGATGTCGGGGTTGGAGGAAGCCGCTTTGGAGACGGCCTCCTGCCCACCGGAGGCCTCGGCTATGAACTCGAGGTCCTCCTGGCTTTCGATCAGTGCTCTGAGGCCCATTCGGACCACGTCATGATCGTCGACCACCATCAGCCGGAGCTTGTCCACTTACACCCCCCGCCTGGGCCGGGGACTCTCTGACGAGCCCGGCGATGCTAAAGTCTAAGTCGTTACGACCTCTTTCGGGGGTGGCGCAATTGGCAGCGCGGCGGACTGTTAATCCGTAGGTTGTGGGTTCGAGTCCCACCCCCCGAGCTTATTGCGCTCAATTCGCCCCCATCCCTGGTGGCTGAAGCGGTCGACTCAGCGGTCCCCGACGGTATGAAAAGGCTTGAGCTCGCGGACGGCCGGACCGTGGATCACCCGGCCGTTCACGTCGAAGCGTGACCCGTGGCAGGGGCAATCCCAGGTCTTCTCCGCCGTGTTGAAGGCGACGTCGCAACCCATGTGGGTACACACCGCGGAGACGGCGTGAAAATCTCCCGACTCGTCCCGGTACACCGCCAGCTTTTCGCCGCCGGACTTGATGACCCGTCCTTTCCCCGAGGGCAGTTCGTTCGCTTCTACCGGCCATTCCCCGGTGATCGGCGGTCCCTGGGACTGCTTTTCAAGCTCCACCTGGCGCTGCAGAAGTTTTCCTGCTGAGGATTTCGGCTTGAGGCGCAGGGAGTCGAAGGCGGGCGCCCACGGGTTCTCCCTCCCGGCAATCAGGTCGCTCAGGATCAGCGCTGCGACCGTGCCGTTGGTCAAACCCCACTTCTTGAAGCCGGTCCCGATCCAGAGCCCCTCGCTGTCCGGGGACAGCTTGCCGATGTAGGGCAGGCCGTCCTTGGGCACGTAGTCGTGGGCCGACCATCTATAGGAAGGCGCACCGGTGTCGAAGGTGCGGTGGGCCCACTCCTCGAGTGCTGCGTACCGTAGAGCGGTGTCGGGATCCCGCCCGACCCTGTGGCCCTCGCCGCCGAGAATCAGGTAGTTCCGCTCGCCGTCCCGGAAGGGACGTATCGAGTGGGTGGGGGCTTCAGCGCTGAGGAACATGCCCTTGGGCGCCGGACTCTCGTAGACAACCGCCAGCCCGTAGCTCTGGTGGGGCACGTTGACGGTGAAGAACCCGAACGTGTCGTAGAACGGAAACTGGGTCGCCTGGACCACGTGCCGGGCGGTAACCGTCCCGTGGGCCGTGACCACCTTGTGGGGCGCGCCCTCCTCGATTCCGAGAACGGGTGTCCGCTCGAACAGCCGGCCTCCTTCGGCGGCGAACGCCCGTGCGAGGCCGATGCAGTACTTCCGCGGGTGGAACATGGCCTGGTCGCCCATCCGAATCGCTGCTTTGACCGGGAACGGCAGATCGGTCTCTTTCACCAGCGACGCGGGAAGCCCCAACCGGCGGGCCGTTTCAACCTCTCTCTCGACGCTACCGGCCAGCTCCTCGGTTTCGGCGTAAGTGAACGCCGGCATACGCTCGATGTCGCATGCGATGTCGTTGTCCCGGGCGAGCCGCACGACCGTTTCGATCGCGGCTTGGTTCGCCCTGCCGTAAAGCCGGGCTGTGTCGTCGCCGTGGTCGTCGGCGAGTGAGGCGTAGGTGAGCCCGTGGAGGGAGCTCAGCTTTGCCGTCGTGTGTCCGGTGGTGCTCGAAGCTATCCGATCGGCCTCCAGGAGGACCACTCTCAGTCCCTGTCGGAGCAGCAGGAGGGCGGTGGTGAGCCCGGTGATCCCGCCGCCGATCACGGCCGCATCCACCGCCTGGTCCACCGAGAGCGAGGGATATGCCGTGGTTGGGCTGCTCGCTGTCCAGATCGACGGGCCGACCGCCGGCAAACTTTCCATCGAACCTCCCGTTCTGCAACTAGGTCTCTAAAAACTTATACCATTATCCTTAGAATGCCAGAGTTGGGGGTCGGACGGCCGGATCCGCCGGGCGCGACTGAGGGATCGAGCGTGCCTGTCGAGAGGGGCGACGCCCCGGGCCGCCTGGACGCCCGGGCGCGGGTGACCATGGCACTGCTTTACCGGCGCCTGCTTGAGATGGGGATCTGGCGCCACATCCACTCGGTGGGTGGAGCCGTCACCGCCGGTTCGGGGGGCGCCCACTTCACCACGAGGGACAACCGGGCTTTTCTGGACCAGCTGCTGTCCAGGGGCCGCTTCTGCCGGGACACCCCCGGAGGAGGGCTGCTCCACCGTGGACGGATCTCGGTGAGAGAGATCAACCATGGACCGGCTCTT
>DASTUJ010000032.1 GCA_035759705.1 Actinomycetota bacterium
CAGTCGATATAGCTTTTCGAAGAGTCGCGGCCCTGCTTCGAAGACGGCATGGTGAATAGCTAAATCTGATTGAACGGCGGCAGGAGCAACTTCTGATCCCGCAGAATCGACCCCGACCGGCCAAGGATCCTTTCCGGACGAAGTCGATTGCGGTATCAACGTTCCCGCTAGTCTCGGCAAAGCGTCGAAGCGAGTCTCTTGTATGCCCGGTCCAAAACCTCACTTCGAACCTGGACTCGATCGAAGGACTCAGTACTCAAAGTGCGATGGGTGAACGGAGCCCAGTCGATCGCACCAAGCGCACCGATGCTCCCGAAGACACGTGGGCAATCCGGAATCAGGAAGGCGCTCCCTACAACTCCCTACAACGGAATCTGTTACTGAGAGTCCCTCTCCTGCCTCGGAAGCCAAGCGTGCGGGCCTGTTGTCATCGCTCACATCCAAGCGTAGCGCCCGGTCGTGATTCTGCTGCTAACAGCCGCCCGGGGACGGACACGATCCTCCGCCAGTCAGCTACGATCTCCCCCTTCGTGAGCGACTCCTACCTGCATGCCAGCCCGGCAACCGTATCCGGCAGGCCCCCCCACGAGCCAATCGGGGAGAGAGCCCCGTCGTGAGCGACGCCCCAACCGAAGATGGACCCCGAGTCGGCGTCAATGGCATAGAGGAAGTCCCCATCGGCCGTTAGGCCCTGGTCCCGCAGCCCCGGCCGGCCGTCGACTGAGAAAGCCGCAGTCGCATCGTCAAGGCTCAGGCTCCCGTCGTCTGCGATCGAGTACCGGGACACGGCTCCGTCGGCGAAATTTGTCGAAAAGGCATAACGACCGTCCGGGGAAACGACCACCCAGCAGATCTCACTACGACCGTTGCCCACCGACCTCGTCACCGGGGTGATCTCAGCTCCTTCGATTGAGTATGAGGAAGCCGCAGCCTTTCCCTTCTGAGCGCCGAAGGCTTCGCTCACCACCAATGTCCCGCTCCCGGTCAGCGCAAACCCATAGGGGGTGGGCCCTGAGGAGGGAACCGTCCGGCCCGTTCCCAGCCTTCCGTCGGCCTGCACGGGGATTGCTGTGATTGAATTCGTGCCTCGTTCCGTCACGACGAGTGTCGAGCCATCCGGCGTAAGGCCGACCTGCGCAGGATCCGAATCCGGCGACAGCGCCTGTTCTGCGCCGGAAAGAGGCTCGAGCCCAGACTCACCGAGCGTGAAACCGGCCACCGTTGGCCCACCTGAGGCGAGCACGTAGACCAGGCCCCGGTGTTCGGCAACGCTCTTCGGGGCCGGCCCGGCGGGCGTGCGGCCGATGAGATCGAGACTTCCATCGTCGGCGACGGAGAACACGCTGACGTCATCACTGGCAGAGTTGGCTACCAGGAGGTGGGTGCCGTCTGCAGCCAAAACCACCGAGCCCTGAGAGGCGAGATGCGCTTGTCCATCACCCGAGCCTCCTGTTGCATGATCCGCGATCCGCTCCAATCCCCCTGCGGCGTTGCGTCCAAAGTGAGCCACCTTGTTCTCGGCTTCGTTCGTCTGCACATAGACCGCACCCTGCGTCATTGTTAGTGCCCCCCTTGCGTCTCGCCGTGCCTGCCGAACCGTCGCTGCCGGCGGCGGTCGCGCTAGGTCGTGGGCGTAGTAAGTGCTGCACTACCAACGATTTGTTTCAGTACGTACTCAAGAACGCCTAGATTCAGAGCCCGTTCCGTTCATCGCGAGACCCGCGCCCGCGGCCCTGTCCCACTCGTCGTCGATGTGTACGGCGTGCTTGCCCCCCCGGCTGATGATGCTTGCTGCGATGCTGGCCCGAAAGCCGCTGGCGCAGTGGGTCCAGATCGGACCATGGGGCAGGTGCTTGAGGTGGTCGACCAGGTCCTGTAGCGGCACGTGGACCGATCCGGCGATCCAACCTTCGGCCCGCTCGTCGTGGCGCCGGACGTCGAGGACCAGCGGCGGGTGGTCACCGGCCAGGACTTCGGCCAGGGCTTTGAAGTCGGCAACCGGGTAGCTCGCCAAACCCTGCTCACCGGCAAGTTCGGCCCGGCCCCCGGTTGCTGCTCCTTCCAGCCGGTCGATTCCGATGCGCACCAGTTCCCGCTGGGCCTCGGCGACCTCCTGCATCGAGTCGCCGATCAACGTGACGGGTGTCCCCCAGGGCAGCACCCACCCCAGGTAGGTGGCAAAGCTTTTGCCCAGCTCGACCGAGATGGTGCCGGGCAGGTGGCCCCGGGCGTAGGCTCGCCGATTGTTCAGATCGACCACCCAGCGACCCGACCGGATCTGGCTGCGCAGCTGCTCCGCGTCCAACTCACCCGGCGGTGTGAGGTCCAACGGGGTTGGGCCCGAGAGGTTGATGGGGGCCATGTGGGCGTAGTAGCGGGGGTAGGCGGTCAGGCCTGAAAGAAGCTGGGCGACGAATTGGTCTTCGTCCTCCATCGTCAGCGCCAGGTTGCTTTTGCGCTCGTCTCCCACGGTGCCGCTATGGGCGCCCGAAGTCTTCGCGGAGGAGCAGAAGCTGCCGAAGCCGTGGGTCGGCCAGACCTCCACCTCGTCCGGAACCATCGACGCGAGCTTGCGAACCGATCGGTACTGATCACGGGTAAGGTCCTCGGCCACATGTTCGCCGTTCAGATCGGTGCGTCCAACGCTGCCGTAGAGCAGTGAACCGCCGGTGAACAGCGCTTTGGGCCTGTCGCCTTCACTTACCAGATAGCTGAGGTGGTGATGGGTGTGACCCGGGGTGGCAATGGCTTGCACGGTGAGAGCGCCAACCTGAACCGAGGCTCCATCGGCTACCGGCTCCCGCTCGTACTCGACATCGTCCTCCGCGTGGACCAGGTAGGTTGCGCCGGTCCGGTGTGCGAGGTCCAGCCCGCCCGAGATGTAGTCGTTGTGGATGTGGGTCTCGGCAACGTGGGTGATCTTGACGCCGGCGGAGGCGGCAAGGTCGAGGACCCGGTCGATGTCGCGTTGCGGGTCGATAACCAGCGCCACCTTGCCGTCGTGAGCCAGATAGCTGCGATCGCCCAGTCCCGGCGTCTCGATGGTCAGAACCTCAAGCACACTACCTCCATAAGTTATATTGTTCGTACATTCGAATCATAGTACTATATCGACATGGAGAAAAGCGAAGAGCAGTTGAGTACCACAGAACCACCCCACGAAATCGATGTCAGGCCGCTCGACCGCACCAGCCCCATGCCGCTGTGGGCACAGCTGGTAGAAGAACTGACCCGGAGGCTTAAGGCCGGCCACTTCGCCGAGCGGCTGCCTACCGACCAGGAGCTGGTGGACACTTACGGGGTCAGCCGGCAGACCGCGCGGGATGCCGTCCGTAGATTGGGAGAGTCGTTTCGCCTGGAAAGGCACAGAGGGAAAGGGACGTTCGTCCGCCAGGCGCAGTTCGAGCTTCCCGTGGGGATCATGTACAGCTGGTTCCAGGCGATTGAAAGCCAGGGCGCCAAGCAGGACAGCGTCGTCCGGGCTTGTGAGCTGAGACAGGATGTGATCGTGGCGGCAGAGCTTGAAGTGGATGCCGACCTGCCCCTGTTCTACCTCGAGCGGCTGCGGCTGGCCGACGGTGTGCCGCTGGCTCTGGATCGGATCTGGATACCGGCAGTTCTGGCGGCTCCGGTGATGGAGACCGACTTCACCCACACCGCCCTGTACGACGAGCTGCGGGACAAGGCCGGGATCGTCCCGACCCGCGGCCAGGAGACCATTCACCCGGTAATCCCGATCCCCTCGGTTGCCAAGCTGCTCGAGATGCCGAAGGGCGCCGCGGCTTTCACAATCGTGAGAAGGACCTGGATCGGGGACCGGCCACTCGAGCGCAGGGACACCATCGTCCGTGGGGACCGCCACGCGTTCGTCTCCAGTTGGTCGCACGAGGCCGGCGTTCAGCACGCCGAGCCGCGCCTCAGGCTGGTGGCTCAAACCTAGATGGTCTCGCTTCCCCTAGTTGCGCTCGGGGGGGCGGCGGTGGGGATCCTCTTCGGGATCTTCGGGGTCGGGGGCTCCTCCTTCGCAACGCCCGTCCTCGCCCTGCTCGGCGTTCCGCCCCTGCTGGCCGTCGCCTCTCCGCTGCCATCAACGCTCGCCTCCGCGTTCGCCGGCCTGCGCGGCTACGCGCAGCAAAAGCACGTCGACTGGCGGGTCGCCCGGCTTTCGATCGCCGGCGGCCTTCCTGCGACGGTCCTCGGGTCGCTGTTGTCGAGGGTGGTCGGCGGAGATGTCCTGCTTATCGTTTCCGGCTTGGTCCTGGCCGTCGTCGGCTTGAGGGTTCTAAAGCCCCTGTCGGATGAGGCCACCGTCCAAGCCGACCGCCGGCGCGAAAACCCGTGGATCGTCGTAGGCGGCGCGGTCGGCGTGGGACTCCTCACCGGCTTGCTGGCGAACGGCGGAGGATTCCTGCTGGTCCCGATGTTTCTTCTCGTGTTGGGACTGACCATGCCGGTCTCGGCGGGCACCAGCCTTGCGGTCATCGCGGTGCTGTCGATCCCAACTCTGATCACCCACGCGTCGCTCGGGCAGATCGACTGGCCGGTGGCCCTGACGTTTGCCGCCGGCTCCATCCCCGCCTCCTACGTGGGATCTCAGCTGGCTCCCCGGATCAACGCGGAACGGCTGAAGAAGGCTTTCGGCTGGATGCTCATCGCGTTTGCGATCTATTTCGTCGTTCGGCAGACGCTTTAACCCGACCGCTTCCTGTGGCTCTCTGCGGCCCGCTCGTAGGCTTCGATCAGAAGAGGCCGGAGTGAGGCGAAGGTCTCCTCGCTCGGGTTGAGAACGCACATCCACGACTGCGGCGAGTAGACCGGGTGCGGCATCAGCTTGTCCAGAGTGGTGTAGTCGTGGCCGGTCTCCACGACCATCGCACCGTCCTTCGGCCACGAGGGCCGGGGTCCGAGGAGAGATTCGTAGGTTTTCTTGCCGACTCCGAAATTCAGGCGGTAGACCCCTTCCCGGTCCAGGTTCGACGCCGGGTCGTGGCGGTCGGCGGTGACCAGCGTGGCAAAGGGGTGGAGGTGCTCCACCGGCCGGCCGTCCTTGGGGTCGTAGAAGAGGTAGTAGTCGCCGCCGGCCTCAAAGACGTCGACGCCTCCGAGCGCCTCGATCTGTTCGATGACGTCGTGCTGGTTCATCGGTCCAGCCTACCGAGGTCGATTCTAGGTCGCTCCACCGATCACCCAGCTGAACGGCTGCACCGTCCCGGAGGGCGTCACGTGATCCTCACGGCACCCCCCGACAACCTCTACCCCTACCGTCAGCAGGACTGCGGTCAACTCTTCGACGCCGTAGCGTGCGACGGGTAGTCCGGAACACCGCTCCGGGCCGTCGGCGGCGAACGTAGCAAGGATCACGTAGCCGGGTCTGGTAATTGCCGAACCCAGCTTCTCCAGGTAGGTCGAACGTTCGTATTCCTGAGTCAGAAAGTGAAAGACCGCTCGGTCATGCCACAGTCCGTAGGAACGGCGCGGCTCCCAGGTGAGCAGGTCGTCATGTATCCATTCGACCGGGGCGCCGGGGCCGAGCCGCTTCTTCGCAAGATCCAGGGCCGTGCCCGACAGGTCCAGGACCGTGAGGTCCACGAAGCCCATTCGGACCAGGCTGTCGGTCAGGGTTGACGCCCCGCCTCCCACATCGATCACCGGCGTAGCCGTTGGGAGCTCCAAAGTCGAGATCAGGTCGACCGAGAGGGTTGGGCGGGGCTGGTACCAGCTGACGCCGGAAGCCGAAAGGCTTCCGTAAGCCTCGTCCCAATGTGCCTGTGAAGCGGCGTTTTCGACGTGCCCCTGCCGGACTCCCATACGACAAGTGTGGGCGTGTCGCGAAGCTGCCACAATCCCCCAAAACAAAGTGATCCTAGGTATAAACGAGGTTTGCCGGAGGTGAGCTAGGACCAGACCGAGATCTCCCTCAGGCCGGAGAACGACTCCAGTAGGCCGCCGGCCCGCAGGTAGCGAACGCGAGTCCGTGAGCGAGGCTCGATCTCGGCATCGGCAGTGTCCGCCCTGCCGATCTCCGACCAGGTCGTTCCGTCCGCCGAGCCTTCGACCGCACAGTCGCATCCCCGCAGGACGACGAGTGAAGCGTCTACCGGCCTGCCCAGGTCGATGACAACCCATTTAGGCTCACCCGGAGGTGGGGTGGTGGAGGGGCCGGGCAGGTTCGAGGGTTCGGGAGCCGGGATGGCGGCGTCCTCCGACAGCCGGCCATCGGTCGCCTTGCACCCCGGTATGGGAACGAGGGGCCCGCTTCCGTCCTGTAGGAAACAGGCTTTGCCCCGGGACCCAGGAACCCCGGCGCTGCTCCGGAACGGGACCTGGGCGGAGCGGTAGGCGAACTCCATGGTGGTGCCGGGGGCAACTCCGTTCCGCGTGGCTACCACCGACACCCGCCCGAGTGAGTCCTCCAGGACCCTAGGATCGTAGGCGGCCTGCGCCGAGTCTGACTCCATGCTCCAGTTGGGGCTGCCCTCGTCCGAGGTGAACTCGAGCCGGTAGTCCGACCCCTTGCCGTAGTCCTTGGGGATCGGATCCCACTCCGCCTTGCCGGTGGTGGTCACGAGCCTGGGCTCCCAGAACCTTATCGGCCCGAGGTCGAGGCGCTCGGTCTGAACCTTAAAGGTGGTGAGGGTGGCCGGGCCTTCCACGGTTCCCGGCGCCCCCGGCAGGCTGGTGCTGACGCCCATCACGCGAGCATTGCCGAAAAAAGTCTGAACGTCGTCTCCGCTGATCGAGAAGGAGAAGGCACCGCCGGCCGCGCTCTCGGTGGTGTCGGCGTCCCTGAAGAAGGAGGCACAGGGCTCCGGGGGCCGGTCGGCGAAGCAGAGGGTGCCGAGCGTTAGGCCGGTCAAAAGTGTTCCACCCAGCAACTCGCCTCCTCCCAGCCGGGGCGCAAGGACCAGTTCCCTCTGAACCGGTTCTCCGGCCTGGTTGGCCAGGGTGCCGGAGATGGTGACCGGAGCGCCCGAGTCAACCTGGCTCGGCTCGCAGGCCGTTGGGACCACAAAGGCGCAGGACAGAAACAGGCTGATAAGGAGCCGGTATCGCTTCCCGGGCTGGGTCACCGAGCTGTGACAGTAGGGCCCGTTGTGCCGTTACCGGCTAGGTGCGGGAGAAGTACAGGCTGTAGCGACGCACCATCGCCGTGGCGAGCAGGCAGACAATCGCAAGCGCCGGAACCAGGATTCTGAGCTGAACGCCGGCAAGCCCTCCGGGCTCGGAGCTCGCGGGGTCGATCTGAAGCTCTGCGTTCTGGGGCGTCATCTCCGGGCGGATCGAGTAAGCGGAGTGGGCCTTCAGCGCCGGTAGGTTGGCGAAGCCCCAGTCGTAGAGGGCGGTCGACTCGGCGTAGTGGTTGCCGGTTCCCATGACCACTGCGATCAGCGTGTGGCCGTCCCGCTGGACGGCGGAGATCAGGCAGTTGCCGGCGTCGCTGGTGAAGCCGGTCTTGACGCCGACGGTACCCGGGTACCTCCACAGCAGTTTGTTGTGGTTGATGAACAGGTGGTTCTGCCCGTCGCCCCAGGGGACTACGTGGGTCTTCTGGCTCACCATCTGCGCGAAGGTCGGGTTTCGCATGGCGGCCGAGGTGAGCAGTGCCAGGTCCTTGGCGGTGGTCTGGTGACCCGGCTCGTCCAAACCGTGGGGGTTCATGAAGGTGCTATCGGTCGCCCCCAACTCGTGAGCCCGGTCGTTCGCCATCTTCATGAAGCCGGCGACCGTCCCGTCGGGGCTGACCGTCTCGGCCAGGGAGATAGCGGCGTCGTTGCCCGACTGGAGGAGCAGGCCCCACAACATGTCGCCCACCGTCATCGTCCAGCCCTCCTCGGCGAACATCCTCCCCCCGGGGACGGTGCGGGCGGCGTTGGAGATGACGCCCTGCTTGTTCAGGTCGGAGTTCTCGATGGCTACCAGGGCGGTCAGGATTTTTGTGAGGCTTGCCGGCGCCCGGATTGTCTTCTCGTCACGGGCCCACAGGACGTTGCCCGACTCCATGTCGAGCAGCACGCCGGCCTGCATGGTGGTCCCGGGTGGGGGAGGGGGTGACGCGTCGGATGCCAGGGCCCCAGGGGCCAGGCACAGGGCGACCAGAACCGTGGTTAGTACCACGCAGACACGGGAGATAAACATCGGGAGTCGCAAATTTATGTGAATCGAAGGGCCGGTGCAAGGATTTGCGACTATCCGTCCCAACAACCGAACTGAACCAGGTACCGTTCCAGGTGAGGGGTCAACTCAAGATCTGAAAGCTCGTTACGCCCGACCCAGCGTAGCTCGTCGGCGTCGTCTCCCGCGCCGGCCGTGCCGGACTTCACCTCGACGAAGTACGACACGATCACGTAGTGCCAGGCGCCTTCCGGGTCGATGGCTTCGTTGACGCCGGCAAGCCGACCCACCTCCACCTTTAGCCCGGTCTCTTCGGCGAACTCCCTTACCAGGGCGGCCCGCAGCGGCTCCATCGGCTCCACCTTGCCTCCGGGGAGCGACCAGTGCCCGGCGTAGGCCCCCCGGCCCCGGCGAACCAGCAGGACCCTTCCCGAGTCGAGGGCGATGCCGGAGACCCCGACGAGAATTTCGGTCAAGTTTTCTAGGAGGGCGGCGGTGACCCGGGGGACTCCTCCGGACCGTCCGCCGGGGGTTGTGGCACGGGCGGTGCGACGTCGGGCGGAGCTGGTGATGCTTCGGGCTGCTGCAGAGGGACCATTCGCCCCTGAAGCGAGTCGAGCCTAAGCGCCGGGTCTCTCACCAGCAGGAAGAAGTTTGCGACCATCGCCGCGCCGAGTGGGGTCAACAGGACCGTAGTCAGGTACGCCGAGATACCGGTGACGACGGCTTCGACCGGCCCGAGCTCCCGCCCAAACATCTGCTCCTCGAAGAAATCGGCGGAAAACTCCGAGCCCACCGGAACTTCGGGCTGGAAGCTCACCATGGCGGCCGGCCCCGAAAGGAAAAACGAAAGAGCGACGGTGATCAGGCCGGTGATGAAAGTCATCACAAAGAACTCCCACATATGGCCCCTGGTGATCGTCCAGCTGCGGCCGAGGCTGGCGCCGGGACCGGTGCCCTCCAGAGCGCTGGCGGCGGTTGCCAGACCGAGCTTCAGGTAGGCGAACAGGAGCCCGAGTATCACGATCGGCAGGCTCAGTAGAAACCCCATGAGGATTCGGAAAATGTCGCCGTCGGCCAGGTCGAATCGAAGCAGACGGTCGAGGTCGGCCGAAGCCAGAGACATGAAGAACGGGATGAAGGCCACGATTACGATGAGCCCCAGAACCAGGTTGAACAGCAGCGAGGTGAATCCGAACCGCACCAGGCCCACCGAGAGGCTTCGGCGCACCAGCCCGCCCACGCCCGGGTCCTCCCCCTGCGAGAAGATCCCGACTCCCACAGTGATCGCATACGTCAGCCAGACACCGATGAGGCTCGCGACCAGAAACTGAATCGTCGTTGACGCAACGCCCGGCAGAAGGGCGGTGA
>DASTUJ010000033.1 GCA_035759705.1 Actinomycetota bacterium
GATCACACCGCTGCTGCCATCCAGCCTGCCCGAGAACTCAACCAGTTTCAGGTCGTCCGACAGGCCGGTTGCCACCTCACCGTGAAGATCTCCAACGAATCCGAAGGTCGGGTGCCCTGGCATGAAACCCCCTTTGGCAACGGGGGATCAATGAGGATTCGCATAGAACGGGTAACGCAAATCCCCCGCTTTGCGCTAGCCAGCGCCGATTCTCGATTCGGGTCCGGCACTTGTCAAGGCTACGGCAAGATTCTCGCGATCTCGTCGTCACCCTTGTCTAACGGGTGTCTGAACCCGCCGTGTCGCTTTCCTTCAGAACCGCCTGCGCGGCCGCCAGACGGGCCACCGGCACCCTGAACGGGGAACAGCTCACGTAGTCCAGGCCCGTGTTGTGGCAGAACTCCACCGAGCTCGGGTCCCCGCCGTGCTCTCCGCAGATGCCCAGCTTCAGCTTCGGCCTGGTCTCGCGGCCCTCCTTGCAGGCGATCTCAATCAGACGGCCCACGCCGGCCACATCGATGG
Organism: Actinomycetota bacterium; assembly: GCA_035759705.1. Lineage (NCBI taxonomy): Bacteria > Bacillati > Actinomycetota > Actinomycetota bacterium. The sequence goes on from DASTUJ010000033.1 coordinate 523, forward strand.
ACTCGAACGGGTTCACCTTCAGGATGCCCCGCTCCAGGTACCTGGGGAGGAACTTGCCCTCGATGTCGTCCCGGCTGAAACCAAAAGCAGTCTGGGTTAGGTCGTTGGTTCCGAAGGAGAAGAACTCCGCGGTCTCGGCGATCTCCCCGGCCGTCAGGGCAGCCCGAGGCAGCTCGATCATCGTCCCGATCAGGTAGTCGATCTTCTGGCCGCTCTTGGCGAACACCTCGTCGATGATGGCCAGCGCTTCCCGGCGCATCATGTCGAACTCCTCCCGGACTGCAACTAGCGGGATCATGATCTCGATGACCGGCTCTTTGCCGGCCGCCTTCACCTGAACCGCAGCCTCGATGATCGCCCGCACCTGCATGGCGTAGAGACCGGGCTTCACGATGCCCAGCCGCACTCCCCGCATGCCCAGCATTGGGTTGGACTCCTCCAGCCGAAGGACGTTCTCCAGCAGGCTCGTGTGCTCGGCGATCTCCTTTTCAACCGAGTGCATCGTCGACGGCGAGTCGAGCGGGATGTCCGAGTGCTCCCACGAGAAGTGTTTGGAGGCACTCGTGGCAACCGACTTGTAGATCTCCAGACCCTGAATCTCCAGCTCCAACTCCTTCGACGAAGGAAGGAACTCGTGCAGCGGCGGGTCCAGCAGGCGGATGGTCACCGGCAGGCCGCTCATGGCGGTGAAGATGCCGATGAAGTCCTCCCGCTGAAGCTCCAGCAGCTCATCGAGGGCCGCCTGCTCCTCGTCCGGGGTGTTCGCAAGGATCATCCGGCGGACGACGGGTAGCCGGTCGCCCAGGAACATGTGCTCGGTCCGTGCCAGGCCGATGCCCTCGGCTCCGAACTCCCGGCCCTTGGCGGCGTCCTCGGGGGTGTCGGCATTTGCCCGCACCTTGAGGCGCCGGATGCCGTCGGCCCACCCCAGGACCTTCAGCAGGTCGGCAGAAAGCTCCGGCTCGACCAGCGGGACCTCGCCCAGGGCGATCTCGCCGGTGTTGCCGTTGATGGCGACGATGTCGCCCTCGACCACCCGGTGCTCGCCAACGGTGAACTCACGCTTGTCGACGTCGATCTTCAGCGACTCGGCGCCGCAGACGCACGGCTTGCCGGCGCCCCGGGCGACGACCGCGGCGTGGGAGGTCTTGCCCCCGCGGGAGGTCAGGATGCCCTGCGCGGCGTACATGCCGCCGACATCCTCCGGTTCGGTCATCGGGCGGACCAGGATGACCTTCTCGCCTGCCTCGGCCATGCGGACGGCCTCCCTGGCGTCGAAAACCGCCTTGCCGACGGCGGCCCCCGGTGAGGCGTTCAGGCCCTTGGCGACGATGACGATGTCGGCCGTGGTGTCGAACTGCGGGTGCAGAAGCTGGTCCAGGGAGGCCGGGTCGACCCGAAGGACGGCCTCCTCCTCGGAGATCTTGCCCTCGGAAACCAGGTCGACGGCGATCTTCACCGCAGCGCCGGCGGTCCGTTTGCCGATGCGGGTCTGCAGCATCCACAGCTTGCCCTTTTCGACCGTGAACTCGATGTCGCACATATCCCGGTAGTGGTCCTCGAGCTGGGCCATGATGCCGGTCAGCTTGTCGTAGCTGGCCCGGTCGGACTCCTTCAGGGCGTCCAGGTGCAGCGGGGTGCGGGCCCCGGAGACGACGTCCTCGCCCTGGGCGTTGGGCAGGTACTCGGCCAGGTACGACTTGGCGCCGCTCCCGGCGTCCCGGGTGAAGGCGACCCCGGTCCCGGAGTCCTCGCCCAGGTTGCCGAAAACGATGGTCTGCACGTTCACGCCGGTGCCGAGTGAGTCGGAGATCCGGTTCTGGCGGCGGTAGATCTTGGCCCGCTCGCCGCTCCAGGACTGAAAGACCGCCTCGATCGCCAGCTTCAGCTGCTCCATGGGGGTGTCGGGGAAACCTTTGCCGGTCTTGTCCTGCACCACCTGCTTGAAGCGTGCGGTCAGCTCCTTCAGGTCCTCGGCGCCGAGGTCGGTGTCCTCGGTGACGCCTGTCTCTTCCTTCAGGCGCTCGATCTCGTGCTCGAACTCCTCGCCGGGCACGTCCATGACGATCTTGCCGAACATCTGGATGAACCGGCGGTAGGCGTCGTAGGCGAATCGCTCGTTGCCCGACTGTGCGATCAGGCCCTTGAGCGACTCGTCGTTCATGCCCAGGTTGAGGACGGTGTCCATCATTCCCGGCATCGAGAACTTCGCGCCGGAGCGCACCGACACCAGCAGGGGGTTGTCGGGGTCGCCGAGCTTCTTGCCCATCTTTTCTTCGAGCTTGGCGACGTGCTCCGCCACCTCGTCCATCAGGCCTTCGGGAAAGTCGCCGGTCTCCATGTAGATCCGGCATGCCTCGGTGGTGACGGTGAATCCGGGGGGCACGGGCAGGCCCAGGTTGGTCATCTCGGAAAGGTTTGCTCCCTTGCCGCCGAGCAGGTCCTTCTTGTCCCTGTCGCCCTCTTCGAAGTCGTAGACGTACCGCGTTGCGGTTGTGGAGTCCGGTGTCACTCTGGCCTCAGGTCGATGTTAAGAGGGTCGGACTCAGGCGTGAGCGTGTACTGCTGCGTGCTTTTCTCGGTGCCGGGGGCAAACGCCACCACGGTCCAGGTGCCCTCGGGGAGGTTGAACTTGTACTCGCCGTCGGCGTCGGTGCGGGCTTCCCACACGAAGTCGCCGGACGGGCCGTTGATACGGATGTATGCACCTTCGGTGGGCGTTCCCGCGACCACGACCTTGCCGGTCATCTGAAGGGTCACCAGCTCAGCCTCGGGCGGAGCCAGTCGGAGAGGGCGTCGATGCCGACGCGCTCCTGCTTCATGGAATCACGATCCCTGATGGTCACAGCTTTGTCCTCCAATGAGTCGAAGTCGACAGTCACGGCGTAGGGGGTTCCGATCTCATCGTGACGTCGATAGCGTTTTCCGATCGAACCGGTTTCATCGTAGTCGATGCGATAGTCGGCGCGAAGGGTCTGGGCAACCTGCTTGGCGAGCGGTCTTAGGTTCTCGTGCTTCGATAGCGGCAGGACCGCCACCTTGATGGGGGCCAGCTGGTGGTGGAGGCGCAGCACGACTCGCTTGTCGACCCCGCCCTTGGCGTTCGGGGCCTCCTCCTCCCGGTAGGCGTCGATGAGGAAGGCCAGCAGCGCCCGGGTGGCGCCGGCGGCCGGCTCGATGACGTAGGGGACGTAGCGCTCGTTGGTCTCGGCGTCGAAGTACGAGAGGTCCTGGCCGGAGAACTTGGCGTGCTGGGTCAGGTCGAAGTCGCCCCGGTTGGCGATGCCCTCGAGCTCGCCCCAGCCCCACGGGTACTTGTACTCGATGTCCACGGTGCGGGTGGAGTAGTGGCTGAGCTCGTCGGGCTCGTGCTCCCTGAGGCGCAGGTTTTCCTCCCGCATGCCGAGGTCGAGGTACCACTGGAACCGCTCGTCGATCCACTGCTGGTGGTACTCGGCGTCGGTCCCGGGTTTGACGAAGTACTCCATCTCCATCTGCTCGAACTCCCGGGTGCGGAAGATGAAGTTGCCCGGCGTGATCTCGTTGCGGAACGACTTGCCGGTCTGGGCGATGCCGAACGGCAGTTTTTTGCGCATAGACGCCTGGACCTGCATGAAGTTGATGAAGATGCCCTGGGCGGTCTCGGGGCGGAGCCAGACGACGTTCTTGTCGTCCTGGATCGGCCCGATGTGGGTCTTGAACATCAGGTTGAAGTTGCGGGGGTCGCCGAGCTCGTCG
>DASTUJ010000034.1 GCA_035759705.1 Actinomycetota bacterium
TCCCGGACCTCGGGCCAGAACTTGGACCGGTCCAGTCCCAGCCGGCGGTGGTAGGCGGCGGCCTCGCAACGGCTGACGATGAGGCCGGCGGCGTTGGCGTTGTTGAAGTCGAGGGTCGAGGGCCGGTCTACCTCGATAACCTGGCCCGCAAGCTGGCTTATCAACTGCATCGCGCTGGTGAAGGAGGCGAGCACGCCGTAGTCGACGCCGGCCGTGCCGTCGGGCGGGTACCCGACTCGGAGGGCGCTGACGTCGGACCCCGCGTACTGCGCCACCTCCGAGCCGGCCAGGACGTCGACCATTAGCGCCGCGTCGGCGACCGAGGAGGTAATCGGGGCGATGTGGTCCATCGACCAGCTGAGCCGGACGATGCCGGTTGAGGGCACCGTGCCGAATGTCGGCTTGAAGCCGACTACCCCCGAGAGCGCGGCCGGGATGCGGATAGACGCCCGCGTGTCCGTGCCAAGCGACGCCAGGCCCATGCCGGTGGCGACCGCTATCGCCGAGCCCCCCGAGGACCCACCCGGGATGCGGGCGGCGTTGTGCGGGTTGCGGCTCTGCGGGGTGGTAACCCCGAGCGCGAACTCGTGGGTGGTCACCTTGCCGAGCAGCACCGCGCCGGACTGCCTGAGGAGCGACACCGAGGAGGCGTCCACCTCGGGGAGGACGTTGTAGGCGGAAGAGCCGGCTCGGGTCGGGACGCCTGCCACGTCGATGATGTCCTTGATCGACACCGGAATGCCGTGCAGCGGCCCCCGCCCGGTTCCCGTGGCCAGCTCCTCGTCCAGCACCTCCGCCTGCGATCGAGCCAGTTCCTCGGTCACCTCGGCGAAGGCGTTCAGGCGCTGGTTGTCCCGCTCGACGGCCGCCAGGGACTCTTCGAGCAGCTCCTTGCACGAGATCTCGCCGCCCCGCAGCCTGGCCCCGGCCTTCCCGATCGCTCCGAGCGCCGGCTCTTTCGCCGGATTGAGCCGGATGACAGATCCCTCCCGGGGCTGCGGCCGGAAGTGGACCGCGGGAAGCTCGGTGTCCTTGATGCGCCGGGACGACACGAGGTTCACCGCCTCGGCCATCGCCCGGGTTGCCAGAGTCTCCGCCACCGTCACTCCTGAAGTCGCCCGCCCGATTCTGTGGACAGGCTACAGGTTGAATCGCCTGCGGGGGCACGGGGTGGGAGTAAGGTTTTAGTCGATGAGCACTACCGAGACCACCGGCGCCACCAAAAGGCTCTCGGGCTCCCGCGACTACTACATCGACTTCCTTCGCACCGCCAGCCTGCTCGTCGTAGTCATCTGGCACTGGATATTCACCGTGGTCGTCTGGCGGCAGGACGGTCCTCACGCCGGCAACCCCATCGGCTCGGTCCACGCGATGTGGGTGCTGACCTGGCTGCTGCAGGTCATGCCCGTGTTCTTTTTCGTCGGCGGGTTCTCGCACCTGGTGACCTGGGCATCGGTCAAACGGTCCGGAGGCGGCTACGGGAAGTTCGTCTCCCGCCGGCTGAAGCGGCTAATGGTGCCGACCGCAGTCATTCTCGGACTCGCTCTGGTGATCTCATTGGTCAGCGCGCGGCTCGTCCCCGAGATCACCTGGATCAACCGGGGACTGATCCTGCTGATCAGCCCGCTGTGGTTCCTCGGCCTCTACGTGATCCTCGTGCTGCTGACGCCGCTCGCCATCCGGCTCCATGAGGCGGGCGGCGAGATCGTGCCGGTGGTGATGGCGGGATGCGCCGCGCTGGTCGACATCCTGCGGTTCCGGTACCACCTCAAAGGGATCGAGCTGGTAAACATGTTCCTGGTGTGGGGGCTGGCCCACCAGATGGGGTTCTTCTGGGACCGGCTGGTCGCCGCCCCGCGCCGGTTTGCCTGGTGCCTGACCCTGGGCGGGTTCTTCGCCCTGATCGGGCTGACGAACATGGGGTTGTACCCCAAGAGCATGGTGGGGGTCCCCGGTGAGGCGATATCCAACATGGCGCCGCCCACCCTGTGCATCGTCGCCCTGACCCTGTTCCAGGTCGGCGTGGTCCTGCTGTTACGGGATTCGGTCAACCGGTGGATCGACCGGCCGGGGGCGCAGAAGCTGCTGGGCCTGGCATCGTCCAAGGCGATGACCGTCTACCTGTGGCACTGCCCGGGATTTGCCCTCGCGTACGCGCTTCTCACGGTCGTCGGCTTTTCGATACCGCAGACCACCAATACCTCCTGGTGGCTCCAGCGCCCCCTGTGGGCCCTGGCCCCGGCCCTCTGCACGGTCCCGCTCGTGATGGCCTTCAGCCGCTTTGAGAAGCGGGGAAGGCCAGCGAAGGCCTAACGCCCGCAGACGAGCGGGGGCCTGCCGGCCCCCACTTGGTCTAACGGACTAAACGGGCGCCTGCCGGCCCCCGCCTCAGTCGCTTTAGCGAGGCTCCACCGCCTGGCGCAGCGCCTTGTTCTGCTCGGCGATCTCGGGGGTCATTGCATCCCCGAAGTCGCTCAACTCGTAGACCTGGCGAATCTCAATCTCGCTTTCCTCGAGCATCGGGTTCGGGCAGCGCTTGACCCACTCGATGGCCTCTTCCTTCGACTTGACGTCGATCAGCCAAAAGCCTGCGACGAGTTCCTTGGTCTCGCTGAACGGGCCGTCGATGACAGTGCGGTCGGTGCCCGAGAACCTCACCCGGGCGCCCTTGGAGCTGGGCTGCAGGCCCTCTCCCGCCAGAAGGATGCCCGCCTTGGTCAGCTGCTCGTTGTAGTTGCTCATATCGGCGAGTAGCTGCTCGCTGGGCATGATGCCCGCTTCCGAATCTGCAGTGGCCTTGACCATAACCATAAAACGCATCGTGAACCTCCTTGGTTTAACCGGCCCGGCTCCGATTGCCTGATGGCCTCTGTGCCTCAACGTCGAACGGCGGCCCCTGGATTCGACACGGAGCTCGCAACTTTTTCGAAATCTACCGGGAACCGCTTGCGGCGATGCCGAACGTGCAGGCGGCCGCCCGAGCCTCGAGCAGGGTGCGCTCCCGGGCGTTCTGGGTCATCCCCGCTGCCCGCTCGAACTGCTCACGGGCCTCCTCCAGCCGGCCCAGCTTCTCCAGCAGGTCGCCCCGGACCGCCGGAAGAAGGTGGTATTCCTGCAGGACCTGCTCCTCCACCAGCGCGTCGACCAGCTGCAGCCCGATTGCCGGCCCGAACGCCATGGCGACGGCCATCGCCCGGTTGAGCTCGACCACCGGCGACGGAAGGATGGCGGCCAGCTGGGCGTAGAGCTCGGCGATGCGGACCCAGTCGGTCTCGCCGGCGCTGCGTGCCCGGGCGTGACAGGCCGCTATCGCCGCTTGTAGCAGGTAGGGGCCCGGGGTGCCGCCCAGCCGTTCGGCCCGTTCCAGGGCGGCCAGGCCCCGGCGGATAAGGATCTGGTCCCACCGGGCACGGTTCTGCTCCAGCAGCAGGACCGGCTCGCCTTTCGGCCCGGTCCGGGCGCGGGATCGGGATGCCTGGATCTCCATCAGCGCCACCAGGCCGTGGACCTCCGGCTCCTTCGGTGCCAGCTCGGCCAGGATTCGCCCGAGGCGGAGGGCGTCGGCAACCAGCTCTGGTCGCATCCAGTCGTCGCCGGCGGTCGCCGAGTAGCCCTCGTTGAACACCAGGTAAACGACCTCGAGCACCGAGGACAGGCGCTCGGCAAGCTCGGCGACCTGGGGGACCTCGAACGGCACCTTCGCGTCGGCCAGAGCCTTCTTGGCCCTGACGATGCGCTGCGCGACCGTCGGCTCGGGCACCAGGAAGGCCCGTGCGATCTCCCCCGTCGTCAGTCCGCCGAGGAGCCGGAGCGTCAGAGCGACCCGGGCGTCGGTCGAAAGGACCGGGTGGCAGGAGACGAACATCAGGCGGAGCAGATCGTCGCCGACGTCGTCCTCCAGGGCCGCCTCGAAGGCCTCCTCACCGGTGTCCGGCCGGGTCTCGAGGTCCCGGCCGATCTCCTCGTGCTTGCGGGCCAGCGTGGCGTTGCGGCGGAACTGGTCGATGCCCCGGCGCTTGGCCGTCGCCATCAGCCACGCCCCCGGGTTGTCGGGCATCCCGTCCCTCGGCCACTGCTCCAGCGCCGCGACCAGCGCCTCCTGCGCCAGATCCTCGGCCAGGCCGACGTCCCGGACGTAACGGGCGAGGCCCGCAATCAGCCGGGACGACTCGATCCGGTAGACCGCTTCGATTGCCCGGGAGGTCTCGGTGGCCGTCACGCTACCGATCAGACCATCGACCGGCGGCAAGCGCAAACCCCGTTCAGGGCTCGGGAACCGCCTGCAGGATCCCTCCCTCGACCACCAGGTCGACCGAGAGCGTCTTGTACCCCGCCTCGTCGAACAGCACCACGGTCTTGTCCGTGCCCTCGTAGCGGACCACCAGGCCGGTCCCGAAGGTTGCGTGCTCCACACGAGTGTTGAGTGGGAACGGCTGGCCGGCGGCCTCCTCGACCAGGTTGACGCCGGCCAGGCAGTTGTCGCAGTTGGGGCACGGGTCTTCGAAGTGCTCGCCGAAGTAGTTCAGCAGGAACTGCCTCCGGCAGTCCGACGTCTCGGCGTAGCTGCGCATCATCTCCACCCGGGACTCCTCCACCCGCCGATGGGCAAGCTCCGAGGCCGCCGCCTGCTCCGCGGCGGCAACCGGGTCGGTGCCTTTCACCCACCGCACCTCTCCCTCCACCGTCACCTTGACCGCATCGGCCCGCTCCAGTCGGTTCAGCGCAGTCGCCAGCCGGGTGTTGGACAGGTCCGTCTCCTCGCTCAGGGTTGTGACCGGCGTGGGGCTGGTCGCCTCGATGGTCCGGGCGAGGCCCTCCAGCACCTCCACGCCCAGGGGCGACCCGCCGGCGAAGAACCTGCGGAGACCCAGGTCATCGGGCCGGTAGAACAGGACGGCGTCGGCCGGTTCGCCGTCCCTGCCGGCCCTCCCGATCTCCTGGTAGTAGGAGTCCAGCGAGTCTGCCACCTCGTAGTGAAAGACGAACCTCACGTCCGGCTTGTCGATCCCCATGCCGAATGCGGTGGTGGCGACCATCACCTCGGCCGCATCGCCGAGAAACGACTCGTGCGCCTCGGTGCGCTCCCCCGCCGCCATGCCGCCGTGGTAGAAGGCGGCCTTGATACCGGTGCGCTTGAGCGCTTCGGCCAGTTCCTCGACGCCCTTCCTGGTCGCCGCGTAGACGATCCCCGGCCTGGCCGCCTCGGCAACCGCGTGCAGGAAATCGGACCTCTTGTCCTGTTCGTCCGAGTAGGTGCGTACCGCCAGGTGCAGATTGGGCCGGTCGAATCCCTTCACCACCGAGTCCGGCTGCTGCATGCGCAGCTGCTCGGCGATCTCCTCCCGGACGGGCGGGGAAGCGGTGGCGGTCAGCGCCAGAACCGGCGGGTGTCCCAGGGCGTCGATCACTGCGCCGAGCCTCAGGTAGTCGGGACGGAAGTCGTGACCCCAGGCGCTCACACAGTGCGCCTCGTCGACGACGAACAACGACGGCCCGGCCGAAACGATCTGCTCCAGCGTGTCGGGGTTGCGGAACTGCTCGGGCGCCAGGAACAGGAACTCGAGATCCCCGGCGGCGAAGTCCTCCAGGGCTTTGCGGCGTTCGGATGCGGAGATCGTCGAGTTGGTCTCGGCCGCCCCGCCCGCCGGGCTCCCCTCGAGCGCCTCGACCTGGTCCATCTGCAGGGCGATCAGCGGCGAGACCACCACCGTCGGCCCGTGTAACAGCTTGCCCGCAATCTGGTAGATCGCCGACTTCCCGGAGCCGGTGGGCATCACCGCCAGCGTGTCGTGACCCGCCAGCAGCGCCTGTACCGCCTCCCTCTGCCCGGGCCGCAGCATGTCGTACCCGAGTTCCGCTGCAGCCTTGTCGATACGATCGCGCCGTTTTCCCACGGCGACTTGGTACCCCGGCCCGCCCGCCCCAAACGGCCGGCATCCCGATGGCCCGTTCCCGGGACCGTAGTAGCCTCGGGTCTTGGACTCCTTGCTCGACATCCCGAAGTTGACCCGGCTCCTGCTCGCCAGCGGCCTCAAGGTCCTGCTGATCGTGGCGGTGACCCTGGCGGTCTTCAAGCTGGTCCGCGGCCTGCTGAGCCGGCTCGAGCGAAAGCTCGCGGTCGAGGACTCCCAGGCCGGCCGCAACCTGCTCCGGTCGACCACCCTGGTGTCGGTGCTCCGCAGCCTGTTCTCCGTCACCATCTGGCTGATCTCCGGGATGATGATCCTGGGCGAGCTTGGGGTCGAGGTCGGGCCCCTCCTGACCGCCGCCGGCATCGTCGGCGTCGCCGTCGGGTTCGGCGCCCAGAGCCTGGTCCGGGACTTCGTCAGCGGCTTCTTCGTTCTGCTGGAGGACCAGTACCGGGTGGGCGACTCGGTGGAGATCTCCATCGTCGACGGAGTGCTGGTCAAAGGGACCGTCGAGCGCTTCAGTATGCGGTCGACTGCCCTCAGGGAATCCGACGGCTCGCTCCACCATGTCGCCAACGGGGTCGTCCAGGTCGTCTCGAACCGGTCCGCCGGATGGTCGCAGGCGATCCTGGACATCGGCATCGCCTACGACCAGGACCTCAGTGAGGTGAAGGAAGCCCTGAAGAAGGCCGGCGAGCTGTTGCTGGCAGACGAGGAGTTGGGAGAGTACGTCTCGGAGACGCCCGAGATCCTCGGCGTCGAGGACCTGGGCGAGTCCCGGGTGACCGTCCGGGTGGTGGCCCGAACCCTGCCCGGCAGGCAGAAGGAGGTCGAACGGGCCTTCCGGCAGCACATCAAGGAGGCGTTCGAGAAGCACGGCATAGCCGCCGCCTAGAGCTCGAACGACGGCCGGAACGGGCCCGTGTCGTAGGTCCGCTGCCGGGCGTACTCGGCCCGCAGGTAGTGCTCGAAGCCGGCGTAGGCGCAGTTCGACTGCAGGTTGACGTACCGCCAGGCGCCTCCGTCGGGCACGAGCACCGCCGACGGGTCGAAGGTCACGCCCTTCACCGGAGGCAGGGAGGCAATTACCACGGACCGCTCCCGCACACCCTCCGGGTACACGAAGTCACCCTCTACCCGGCCGCCCGGGGCCACCAGACGGGTCCTGCGCTCACCCCGGGCGCCCGAGGGCCAGTCGCCGGGAACCGCCCTTCGCACGGCCGACGCCGGGAGCAGTTCCAGTTGCGGGAGGCCGTTGCCGGTCCTTAGAAACGACTTGTAGTCCTCGGGAAGGGTTGTCCCCAGCCGGGCCTCCAGCTCGGCCAGGTCCTGTTCGTCGACCGGGGAACGGTCCAGGCCCTCCCACGCCTCCTTCGGGTAGCTCATCACCCGGGACTCGGTCAGCTCCACGAGGCCGGCAAGGTCCAGCGACGCAGTCTCCTCGAAGGCCTTGCGGTTCCGGTCGACCAGCTCGCCGGCCAGCCGCGCGTTCTCCCGGGCCGCCGGGTAAAGCTCCTCCAGCCAGCTCCGGACGCTGGGGTAGCCGGTCAGGCCCCCCTCGAGGTCGCCGACCATCACCCGGCAGCACTCCAGCGCCGGGTCGTCGCCCACCTTGAGAAGGACGATCTCGCGCAGCCGGGAGCTGATCACCACCGACTCCAGGACGCCGGCAACCGGGGCGCGGAATCCGGCGAACTCCCCCGACTCGGTCAGGTACGTGAGGTCGACCGTTCTCGCCCGTGCATCGAACGGGAGGTCCTGCCCCGGGGAGCCGGCAAGCGTCAGCTCTGCCGGCGCCCGCAGATTGGCTCCCGGCGCGGCGGGAAGCAGCACCATCCGGCGGTACTCCTCCGGCAGATCGACGCCGAGGCGGGCCTCGGCGGCGTCGAGCGCGGTCGCGTCGAAGCCTGGGGCAGGGGTCTGCGGCGCCTCGGGGGCCTCCGAGCCCGACCCTGCCGGGACCCCGCACTGCAGCTGAGCCCGGTGGGAGTTGGAGACCGCGACGGCCGCCAGCAGGTCGTTGGTGGACCTCCCCGCGGCCTCGGCCGCGTAGCCCTGGAACCGGTCCGCTTCCCCGTCCAGCACGCCGGGCAGGTCGAAGCCCACCTGCGACGAGAGGCGCTCGGCCGCCTGGGGGACCAGCAGGAATGGGAGTGCGAACACGGCCAGGTAGATCGCCCCGATCGCCAGCCGGGCCCGTCTCGCCGGGGGGCGAACCCTCAACAGGTTGCGGATCGAACGGGCCCTCTCGACCCGGGAGCCGACGCCCTCCTCCACGCCCTCAGCCGCCAGGGCCTTCAGCAGGTGAAGCTCCAGCTTGGGGCACCGAAGCCCGGCCTCGCCGAGCTCGGCGGCCAGGCGGTCGGCCAGGCGCCGGTCGGCCCACCGCCGGCGCTGCCCGGCGAGCTGCCAGACGACCAGCAGCGCCAGCAGCGGGAAGCTCAGGGCCCACGCCAGCAGAAGCCCGGCGACCGCCGCCAGTCCCATGACCGCCCGTTCCACCGCCACCCAGTTCCTCGGGATCATCGCCTCCAGGACCCGACCGCCGTCCAGCGGCGGGATCGGAAGAAGGTTCAGGTAGTTAAGGCCGAGCAGGGCGAACGCGGCGGTCGACAGAACCCGGCCGGCCGAAGAGGAGGACCCGTCGAACAGCAGCCTCACGTAGACCGCCAGAAGGATCCACCCGAGGACGATTCCCGGCAGTGGCCCGGCGAGGCTGACTACCGCCCGGCGCGTGCCGCTCGGGTCCGACTCGACGCCCGTGGCCACGCCGCCGAGCAGCGGGATGAGCAGCATCCTCACGTGCCGGTAGCCGAAGCGCCGCATCGCCAGGAAGTGGCCGAACTCGTGGAACGCCACAACGGCCAGGAGGGCCACAGCCGACTCCCAACCCCAAAACAGCCCGCCCAGTCCGGCGAACGCCAGGCCGCTGAGCACAAACCGGCCCCACTGCCGGGGCGGCGGGGTTGCATCGGCGGCCTCGGCGGCAGCCAGCATCGCAACCTGCCGGTCAAGGGGAACCGGCCCGGTGCCGGCCCGAGGCTTCGGGGCCCGGTCCTCGGCCGCCAGCAGGCGGCCGACCCTCCCCCAGGGGGGCTTCAGACGGCCGTTTCGGGCCGGCCTCAGGCGGCCCTCGTCGACCAGCGCTCCCAGCATCTCGGAGTAGGTGCTCTCCACCTCCGCCGCCAGCTCCTCCGGCCCGGAGGACTGTCCAACGGCCGCCTCTCCGTGCTCCTGAACCCATAAACGGTGGGCGGCCAGGAGCTCGGAGACCGAGTCGGTCGGGACGCTGCGCCGCAACTGGCGGTCCGTGGAGGTGGAGGCGGACCGGACGTCGTGCCCAAAGCTCTGCAGGACGGCCCCACTCTCCAGCTGGGTGCTCGCCGAGAACCGAAGGACGTTGGGCCGGTGGTTCTCGGGCAGGAACAGCGCGATCTCGGTGGGGTCTGCGGGGTGGCGGTAAACGCAGAAGGGCCGGGGCCTGCCGTAGCCCGGCCCCCAGTCGACCTCGAACCAGGCGAAGCGTTCGAACCCCTCCGCCGACAGCTGCACATCCGCAGACCGCAACAGGTCGCCGTAGCCGGGGGGAGGTCCCTCGATCGCCCGGCACCGGATCTTCGCGGGGTAGGCAAGCGATCGGACCCTCTGCAGGCGCAGGGCAACCACCGGCCAGAGCAGGAGTAGTCCAATGGCTGCGATCTGCGGGAGGTAGTCCAAGGTTCAATGGTCGCGTACCCCCGCATCAAGAGCATGCGGGGTTCCCGGGGGCCGTAAATGGTTAGAACCCTTCAGGAACTGCTTTCAGATCGAGAGAGGAGAGGCCCATGTCTCTGCCACGTGTTGTGTCCCGCGAGGAGTGGCTCGCCGCCCGCAAGGAACTGCTCGAAAAGGAGAAGGAGTTCACCCACCGGCGGGACGCTCTGAACACCGAGCGGCGCAACCTGCCGATGGTGAAGATCACCAAGAACTACGTGTTCGAAGGCCCGGACGGCAAGGCCACCCTCCTCGACCTGTTCGACGGCAACCGGCAGCTGATGCTCGGCCACTTCATGTTCAACCCCGAGTGGGACGACGGCTGCGCCAGCTGCTCCGCCGGGTGCGACGAGGTCTCCGACGGCCTGCAGGAGCACCTGCTGAAGCGGGACACCCGCCTGGTGTACGTATCCCGCGCCCCCATCGCCAAGATCGAGGACTACAAGCGGCGGAAAGGCTGGAACTTCCCCTGGTACTCGTCGTTCGGCAGCGACTTCAACTACGACTTCGACGTCACCAACGACTCCTCGGTCGCCCCTCCGGTCTACAACTACCGGAGCAAGCAGGAGCACATCGAACACGGCACCGGGGACTACTTCGAGGGCGACGAGCCGATCGAGCAGCCGGGAATGAGCTGTTTCCTCAGGGACGGCGACGACGTGTATCACACCTACTCCACGTTCGGCCGGGGCGCCGAGCAGACCGGTGGCTCCTACTACTTCCTCGATCTGACGGCACTGGGCCGGCAGGAGGACTGGGAGGAGCCGAAGGGACGATCGGACGACGCCCGGGGCAACGTCCCCGACTTCGCCTCCTGACGGGATAAGCTGCGAGCGTGCCTACTTTCGAAGAGCTCGACTCGCTCACGTCCAAGCAACTCCACGACCGGGCGACCAAGACTGCGCTCAAGCGCCTGGACGTCGGCTTCTTTCTCGACCTGCTGGCAAGCATCCCCGCCGCCGAGATGGTGGCCGGCCACCGGGACGAGGCGAACGAGGACGTCGTAAGCCTCTCGGCCCGGCTACACGATGCGGTGCACGCCGACGAAGGCGAGCTGGCCGAGGCCATGCGCCCCTTCTACATCGACTACCTGCTCAAGCACCAGCACTAGAACCGGTCGACGAGGTAGAGCATCCCCAGGACGCTTGCGACCAGTCCGGCGACCAGCGCGGTTAGCGCCACCAGCACTATGAGAATGTTCCTGCCCGTGGTGCTCCTGGGCGTGTCGGGGCCGACGGGTGTGTCGGGGATCAAAAGCCATAGGACCAGGTAGACCACGATTCCGGGAAACGCCGCCGAGATCACGGAGATCAGGATGTAGAGGACCCGGATCAGGGCTGCGCTCTGCCCCGACCACTCGGCGAACCCCCCGCAGACCCCGCCGAAGATGCGGCGGGTTCGAGACCTTCGCAGGGACGGCCTTTCCGACATCTGTCCTCCTGTCTTTCGACTACATCGAGCTTACGGCACGGCCGAATGGCGCTGCCCCGTCGCGGGTAAATACCCGTGGTCAACGAATTTAGGGAGGGTAAAAGATGCCCGGGAGCAAGCACGGACCATCGGTGAAGGACCCCGAACAGTACGAGGCGCTTCGGGACGACGGAATGAGCAAGCAGAAGGCCGCGCGAATCTCGAACGCGTCGGCGAACGAGGGTCGCTCGAAGGTAGCCAAACGGGGCGGCAAAGGCGGCGACTACGAGGATCGGACCAAAGAGGAGCTACAGAAGAAGGCCCGGGAGGTGGGCATAGAAGGCCGCTCCAAGATGAACAAAAAAGAGCTGATCAAGGCCCTGCGCAACTCGTGAGGAACCCACGGCCCCTGCCCTCAGGCAGGGCCGTAAACCCTAGCTGATGGGCTGAGGCACCGCCCGGCCCGCGGTGTCGTGGTTGTCCTTGACCTCTTCGTGGTACTCGGCGTCGGTGTTGACCTTCCACGGGTCCATGTCGCCGCCCATGATGTTCCGGGCGGCCAGCAGTGCGGTCATCATCGAGTGGTCCTGGTTGTTGTACTTGTGCATGCCGTTGCGGCCGACCAGCTGAAGGTTGGGCATCTGCTCCTCCAGGAAGCGGCGGATCGTATTGACGTTTCGCTCGTAGTGCTCGTCGTAGACCGGGTAGGCCTTTTTCATGCGGACGACGGTGCCGTCGGTCACCTCGTCGGGGTCGACCAGGCCCAGGGCGGCAACCTCTTTTTTACCCAGCTCGATCAGCTCGGCGTCCGGGATTTGCCACAGGTCGTCGCCTACGGTACAGAAGTACTCCAGGCCCAGTGCGGTTTGGGAGGGGTCCGGCACCATCTCGGGGCTCCAGTTCTTGAAGTTCTGGATCCTGCCCAGGCGCACCGACGGGTCATGGATGTATATCCAGTTGTCCGGGAAGACCTTCGGGCGGTCGACCACGAGGATCACCGTGAAGTAGTCCCGGTAGCTGAGCGACTCGGCGGCTTCCCGGACTGCGTCGGGGGCCGGGGGGTCGACCATGCGGACCAGGTTCCTGATCGGCAGCGAGGAGATGAAGTGTGTGCCCTCGAAGGTCCTGCGACCCCTGGGGGTGGCACATTCGACCTCGTTCAGGCGGCCGTCGGAGTAGCCGAGCCGGGTGACCGGGTGGGCCATATGGACCGGGGTCCCCTTCGCCACCATCTTGGTGACGGCGGTCTCCCACATCATCCCGGGACCGAGCCTCGGGTACTCGAACTCCTCGATGAGGGTCTTGATGACCTGTCCCTCGGCGTTGGCCGGGGTGCGGGAGAAGGCGTTCCGGATTGCCTTCACCAGTGAGAGCCCTTTGATGCGCTGGGCTGCCCAGTCGGCCGAGATCTCGTTGCAGGGAATCCCCCACACCTTCTCGGTGTAGGTCTTGAAGAAGATCCGGTAGAGCTTGGAGCCGAAGCGGTTGGTGACCCAGTCCTCGAGCGACTTTTCGGGTTTGATCGGGCGGACCTTGGCTTTCGCGTAGCTGAGCAGGCACAGGATCGTCTGGAAGACGCCCAGCTTGGTCAGGGCGTCGACCGGCTTCAGCGGGTAGGCGAAGAACTTGTTGCGGTAGTAGATCCGGGACAGGCGGGGGACGGTCAGCCAATCCTTCGGGTCGAGGATCTCGTGCCAGAGCCTGGTGACCTCCTCCGCCTTGGTGAAGAAGCGGTGGCCGCCGATGTCGAAGCGGAACCCCTTGTAGGACGCGGTACGGGCGATCCCGCCGACCTTTTCCGGGTCGGACTCGAGGACAACTACGTCGACCGCGTTCTCGGTAAGCTCCCACGCCGCGGTAAGCCCGGCGGGGCCGGCGCCCATCACTACCACCTGGGGGCGGGCACCGCTCAGACTCTCGCCGGGCAGCCGTGAGGGTGCGTCGGTCTTTTGGGACAGGGCATTTGGGTTTATCTCAGCACCCCTTTCGGGAGGGACAACGCGGCAAGTCAAGGGCTCAGCTCGCTGCCTGAGTCTTGGAGACGATGCCCTGTTACGCCACCGGCCAAACCTAGGCGAGGGGCGAGCGGGGTTTCTAGCCGGCTAGTCCTGCAGCCGTCGGAACGGCTGCGCCGCTCGGGGCTGGGAGCGGAACCAATGATTCGGGCTGTTCGGCCGAGCCGGATATCCGGAACAGGCGATCCAGCCCGGTAACCTCCAGAACCCTCGAAACCTGGGGGCTGGGGGCGAGCACGAGAAGCGACCCACCAGGCTCCAGGAGCCTGTAGGTCCGGATCAACGCGTTCAAGCCGGTCGAGTCGATGAATGTAACAGTCGACAGGTCCAGGGCGACGAGGTTGTGGGTTTCGGCGACGGAGGACAGGTAACTTTGAAGGTCATCGGCGTTTGCCATGTCGATCTCGCCGGCGACCGTTACCACCGTCCACGCACCGGCCTGCTGATGTTCGAGTAAAAGTTCCAGCGCTTTCTCCTGATTTCGAATCGGTTCCTGAGCAGGCAACGGTACGGCGAGCTACGGCAGGCGTCTGTCCGTAATCGAACATTGCAGGGAATTTTCTTCAAAGTTTGGGTAACACATCTCTTATGCGGACCGAGACTGCAACGCCCCAGACGACGTACCAGGACAACTCGCTGCTGAAACACCTGCCCGAACTCGTCCGGGAGCCTCTTCTGGCCGAGGCGAGGCTGGAGCCCCTTCCAGTCGGGACGGTGCTCTTCGAGGCGGGCGACGTGGTTCGCAAGGTCTACTTCCCGGTGGCCGGGGTGATCTCAATGGTCACGAGCATGATGGACGGCAGCGTCATCGAGCTGGCAACCGTCGGCCGGGAGGGTTTGTGCGGGATGCCCATGGCAGTGGGCCCCGGAGGTGTCGCAAACCTGAAGGCGATGTCGCAGATTGTCGGGGACTCGATCACGATGGACGCCGGTGTGTTTCGCCGTGAGCTCCGCAAAAAGGACCGGCTGGCGGAACTCGTGGACCAGTTCCAGCAGGCGCTTTTTATGTTGGTGGGCCAGAACGCTGCGTGCAACCGTCTGCACACCATCGACCAGCGGTGCGCTCGCTGGCTGCTGATGACCCACGACCGGGTCGGGGCCGACCAGTTCCGCCTGACCCACGAGTTCCTGGCGCAGATGCTCGGCTCGCGAAGGGTGTCGGTGACCCAGGCCGCGTCGTCCCTCCAGGAGTTGGGGGCGATCAGCTACCAGCGCGGAGAGATCACCGTGCTGGATCGCAACAAGCTGCTGAGCAGGACCTGCGAGTGCTACGACGTGGTCACCGGGGCATTCGCCGGGCTCTACAAGCGCTGACCCTGGACGTCCGTAGCCGGTAGCAGCGCCCCTCGCTGACGCCGAGCGCTTCCCATACCGCAGGGCGTTCTGAGACAACCAGCCGCAGCCACCCCTTCTGGGAACTCTTTCGATTGTGAGTTGTCCGGGCTAGAGCTAATCTCGTAGAGAGGCAGGTAACCGTCAAGCGACAGGAGCTACCGAACGAATCGACCCATTGAGCCCCCGGCCGGAGGTCGACGGCGGGCTTCGCCGGCGGCGGTTCCCGACGCCTTCGTGAGGTGGGTCCCCTGACGGTGTTTCCCAACCGGCGTGACAAGCGGCAGGCCTCGACGCAAATGCGGCTTGAGGAGGAGAGCCGCCGGGCCGAGGCGATGTTCCAGGGCCTTCTGGAGAGCGCCCCCGACGCGATCGTTGTAATGGGCTCCGACGGGCTCATCAAGCTCGTAAACCGGCAGACCGAAGTCCTTTTCGGGTACTCCAGGGACGAATTGATCGGGCAGCCGGTTGAACGGCTCATCCCCGAGCGCCTGGCCGTCAGGCACCCCGAGCTCCGCCACGGCTACTTCTCCGTGCCCACAGTCAGGGCGATGGGCGCAGGTCTGGAGCTGGCGGCCCGGCGCAAGGACGGGACCGAGTTTCCGGTCGACATCTCTCTCGCCCCACTCGAGACCGAGGAGGGCACCCTCGTATCGGCAGCCGTGCGGGACATCACGGAACGCAGGCGGGCCGAAGCCAAGTTCCAGGGCCTGCTGGAGAGCGCCCCCGACGCGATCGTCGTCGTTGGCTCCGACGGGCTCATCCGGCTGATCAACCGCCAGACCGAGGTCCTGTTCGGATACACCAGGGACGAGCTGATCGGCGAGCCCGTCGAGCGGTTGATTCCCAAGCGCCTCGCCGAGCACCACCCCGACCTGCGCACCGGTTACTTCTCGGCGCCGGCGGTCCGGGCGATGGGGGCCGGCCTGGAGCTGGCGGCCCGGCGCAAGGACGGGACCGAGTTTCCGGTCGACATCTCTCTCGCCCCGCTCGAAACCGAGGAGGGCGTGCTGGTGTCGGCCGCCGTGCGCGACGTGACGGAACGAAAGCGTGCAGAAGCCGAGCTCCGCGAGCGGGAGGAGCAGCTGGCCGCCGCTCGGGACCAGGCGCTCGAAGCTTCCCGCCTGAAGTCGCAGTTCCTCGCCAACATGAGCCACGAGATCAGAACCCCCATGAACGGTGTCCTGGGGATGGCCGAACTGATACTTACCGACGACCTCCCGCCCCAGCAGCGGGAGCGGATGAAAAACCTGAAAGAGTCCGGCCAGGGCCTGCTGACGATCATCAACGACATCCTCGACTTCTCCAAGATGGAGGCCGGAAAGCTCGAGCTGGAGGAGGAGACATTCGACCTGGTGGCCGTCGCCCGGGGGGTGCTCGGGCTGCTCTCGAGCGAGGCGGCAGCAAGGGGGCTCTACCTGAAGCTCGACCTGGACCCGGAGGTGCCCCGCTGGGTCTGCGGGGACTCGGTCCGGTTGAGGCAGATCCTGCTGAACCTGACCGGCAACGGCATCAAATTCACCCATCGGGGGGGCGTGACCTTGGGTATCCGCCGGTCGGACCACAACCTTCGGTTCACCGTAACCGACACCGGCGTCGGCATGGACCCCTCCTCCAAGCAGCGGCTGCTGGAGCCCTTCTCTCAGGGGGACGCCTCCACCACCAGGGAGTACGGCGGCACCGGCCTGGGCCTGGCCATCTGCTCTCAGCTGATCGAGCTCATGGGCGGGACCCTCGACCTCAGCAGCGAGCTGGGGGCCGGGACCAGCTTCTGGTTTGAGATCACGCTGCCCCCCGCGGAGCCCCCCTCATCGGACGGCGCTCTGGAGCAACCGGTCCCGCCGGGAGGCTTGAACGGGTCGAAGGAGCGCGGGGGGCGCATTCTCCTGGTCGACGACGTGGCCATCAACCGTGTCGTCGCCAAGGGCCTGCTGGAGAACCTGGGTTTCGAGGTCGTGACCGCATCATCGGGCGTCGAAGCGATCGCCAGCGTCGAGCAGAACGAGTACCTGGCGGTCCTGATGGACTGCCTGATGCCGGGGATGGACGGCTACGAGACGACCCGCAGGATCAGAGCCCTGGACGGTGAGGTCCAAAAGGTCCCGATCATCGCCCTGACCGCAGCAGCGATGAGTGGCGACCGCGAACGGTGCCTGGCCGCAGGCATGGACGACTACATCTCAAAACCGCTCGACCTCCCGAGCCTAAGGGCAGCCCTCGACCGCCAGACCGGGGGCCACCGGACGCAGGCGGACAAGGCGGCGGGCACTCCCCCGCTCGAAGGTGCCGACTCGGAGCTGGCGGAACGGCTCGCCGACTTCAAAAGCCGATTCCCTGCGGAGACCTTTCGAAGGATCTGTGAAGAGTTCCTGGCGTCCACCCCCCAGCTGCTGGCGGACATCCGTGCGTCGCTGGAGGCCGGAAACCACGGGACCACGGCGTCCCTGGCGCACAAGCTCAAGGGCAGCATGGGCACGTTCGGGGCGCTCCGGATGAGCGAGCTGGCGCAGCAGTTGCAGACCGGAAGCGGCGACCGGCCGGCGGCGGAACTGCTGGACGAGCTGGACGCCCGTTTCCGAGCGGCCGGCGCCGCGGTGGCCGCGGAGGTGGCCCCTACCCCGTGAAGGTGCTGGTTGCGGACGATGACTCACTGCTCCTGGAGCTGCTGCGGGGCTTGCTGGAGACGGTGGGGCACGAGTGCATCACCGTGACGGACGGGGAGGCCGCCTGGGACCACCTGGTTTCCCAGGGCGCCGACATCGTCATCAGCGACTGGCTGATGCCGGGCCTGAACGGGGTGCAGCTGTGCGAGCGGGTTCGGGCGCATCCCGACATCGAGTACCCGTACTTCATCCTGTTGACCTCACGCGGCGACCACAACGACGTTCTGACCGCCGTCCGGGCCGGCGTCGACGAGCACCTGGCCAAACCGCTGGATCTCGACGTGCTGGAGGCCCGCCTCATAGTTGCGGAGCGGGTTCGCACCCTTCACCGGGACATGAACCGGACCCGGCGGGACCTCGAGATGGCCAACCGGCGGCTGGACGAGGCAGCCCACCGGGATGCGCTGACGGGCCTCGGGAACCGCCTTAAACTCACCATCGACCTGCCGGGCATCCACTCCCGGTTCGAGAGGGAGGGTTACGTCTACAACATCGCCCTCTTCGACATCGACCGGTTCAAGGAGTACAACGACACCCACGGCCACCAGAAGGGGGACGCCCTGCTGGCCCAGGTGGGAGAGGTGTTCTTGAACCAGCTTCGCCAGGGCGACCTCATCTACCGCTACGGCGGTGAGGAGTTTCTGCTGGTGCTGCCCAACCGGACCATCGAGGAAGCGGCTCGAGGCGCCGACCGCTTCCGGCGCCTGGTGGCCGAGGCCACGGCCGGCCCCCACCTCCCCGCTTCCGCCACCCTCAGTGCGGGGGTGGCCCGGGTACTGCCTGGCGAATCCGTCGAGAACGTCATCGACCGGGCCGACAAGGCGCTTTACCAGGCAAAAAGAGGCGGCCGCAACCAGGTCGTGGTCGATTCGTCTGCCGTGCCCGGCTGATCGAAAGGTGCCGGCGGGCAACTGCTGCTAGCCTCATAAAAACGAGTTCAAGCCGGGGAGGTACCGCCGTGGAGGCCATCGAAGAGATCACCAGGGAAGAGTGTCTGGAGCTTCTTCAGACCAAAGCCAAGGTGGGGAGGGTCGCCTTCATCGAGGAGGGCAAGCCCATGGTGCTGCCGGTCAACTACCGGGCCGACCCCGAGTCGGTGGTCTTCTGCACCGCCGACGGGACCAAGCTGAGCTACCTGAAGGACGGGGCCCCCGCAGCGTTCGAGATCGACGCCGCCCGCAGCGCCAACCGCTCCGGCTGGAGCGTGGTCGTTCAGGGAACCGCCCGGGAGGTGACCGACGAGGGCGAGCTCTACGAACTGCGCCACGGGCCGTTGAAGTCCTGGGCAACCGACGCTTCCCAACACTGGATCCGAATTTCGATCGACCAGATTTCCGGCCGGAGGATTCCCGAGCCCTAAGCGGTTCTACGCGACCGAGCCTGGCTTGCGGCAGACCAGGGTTGCCGGCGCCAGCCTGGCCAGCTGGTCGCTGACGCTGCCGAGCAGCAGCCTGCTCGCTCCCCCCATCCCACTGGAACCGCAGACCACCAGTTCGGCGTCCTTCGCCAGCTGAAGAATCTCCTTGACCGGGTCCCCGGTCGGGCAGCTCACCTCGACCGCAAAACCGGCTTCCCGGAGCGGCTCGGCGGCCAGGTCGGCACTCTTGCGGGCGGCCTCCTGCAGGTAGCGGGCGATCTCTTCGGAGGGCAGGCCGTCCGGGATGAGTCGCTGGATGGTCGGAACGGCGTCGGCGACCGAGACCACCCTGACCGTGGCCTTCTTGGGGTCCGCGATGCCGATCAGCTCCTCCACCGCGTACATCGAGTCCTCGGACCGGTCGGTGGCCAGGAGGACCCGCACCTTGTCGGAGGAGGCGTCGAAGCGGTGGACTATCAGCACCGACGCCTCGCTCGAGTGGAGCACTCGGGTTGACGTGCTGCCGAGCAGGAGGTTATCCACCCACTTGGTGCTGCCCGCCCCCAGCGCTACCAACTCGTAACCGCCCTCGGCGACCCTCTCGAGTATCTGCAGGGCGGGAACGCCGGAACCGAGGTGGGAGTCCGCCTCGAAACCGTCCGACCGGAAGTTGGCCAGCTCGGCCTCGGCGACCTCCTGCGGCTGTGCCCGCCGTTTCCTCTCCATCCCATAGGACCACCCCTCCTGCGGGAAGGCGAACTCAACCGAGTCGCAGACGTTGACTGTGACGCTGATCTTGCCCGGCTCGGCCAGGCGCCTGAGCAGCAGCCCTGCGTCCTGCGACGGCTTTGCGCCGTTGCTCGCGAATAGAACCTTTTTCAAAAATGCCTCCACTCGCCGGCTGCCTTAGGTCTCCGTAGCATGGCCGAATAACCGTTGCTGCTCAAATGATGCTCTACAGACGCGCTCAGCCTGCTCACAGCTTGCTCCCAGGTTCGAGGCCCACCCTGGCTATATCGATCATCCAGGGCACCACTACTTCGGCCGCCTGACGTTCGACTGATCCACAACACAAAGCACCCCGGCCGCCAGGCGGCCGGGGTGCTTTTTTGGTTTAGGGCTTAGCCCTGTGCGACGTAGTAGTGGTTACCAAATCCATTGGGCATCCTGGTGAAGCCGGCAACGTGGGTCGGGGGGTTGCCGATCATGCGGGTGCCGTAAATCATGTTCTCGGTGCCCAGACGAAGGGGTCCGCGCTCGACGAAGGAACTGGTGCACATGGTGTCGTCTGCGGACTGCACTTCGAGCACGATGGTCTCGAAGCTCGGGACTACGTCGGACATAACCGACTTCTCGATGACGGCGGTGTCGGAATAAGACATGGTGCCTCCTTGTCCGGTTGTCGGACTGGTAGCAGAAGATCTACCCGTAGACCTGAGCGGAGTTGCTAGTCCGATCGTCTTCGCTTTTATCAAGTGCGAAGGATCTCTTCATGGGGAGTGCGGTGGGGGTCGGTTGACCCGTGGAAAGGTGTACCGCGCCTCCCGACATTAACACGCATGACAAAACAAATCTCTAGTTCAGCTTGCGTTCACTTAAATCGAAACCTATGTATCGAGGGGTTTGGGAATAGGTTCGGCGCTTGTGGGAAGAACCAGGGTTAGGACTCCAACCCAAGTCCTAAGGTGCGCCATGAGGTATCAAA
The DNA here is from genome assembly GCA_035759705.1 of Actinomycetota bacterium. Taxonomy (NCBI): domain Bacteria; kingdom Bacillati; phylum Actinomycetota; species Actinomycetota bacterium. Next base: position 20,145 of record DASTUJ010000034.1, read on the forward strand.
ACCGGCGTGACGCCGGGCAACGGCTCGGCGAGATCCTCCGCAACAATCACCTGCGCGACCCCGTGGTCCTGGCGCTCCCCCGGGGAGGTGTTCCCGTCGCTTTTGAGGTGGCCCGGGCCCTAGCCGCCCCGTTGGAGATCTTCGTCTCTCGCAAGATCGGCGCCCCCCGCCACTCCGAGTTCGGCATCGGGGCCATCGCCGAGGGAGGCGTGACGGTGTTCGACGAGGGGTCCGTAACCGCCCTCGGCCTGGGACCCGCCGAGCTTCAGCAGCTCGCTGCAGCGGAGGGAGCGGAGCTTCGGCGGCGGGTGGCCGCCTACCGGAAGGGCCGGCCCCTCCCGGTTCTCGCCGATCGGGACGTGGTCCTGGTCGACGACGGTCTGGCGACCGGGGTCACGGCCGCGGCGGCCCTGCGTTCGCTCAGAGGCCACCGTCCCCGGCGGCTCGTGCTCGCCGTGCCGGTGTGCGCTGCCCAGACCCGGGAACGCATGGCTTCCACTGCGGACGAGGTGGTCTGCGCCATGGCGCCGGCGTCGTTCCTCTCG
>DASTUJ010000035.1 GCA_035759705.1 Actinomycetota bacterium
CGTCCAGGCGTAGGCCGCTCGAGTCGTTCGCAAAAAGCATGTGCATCCAGGCGGCGATGCCGGCAATCGACATGAGGGCGCCGGTTGCGATCCGTCCCGCCTCACCCGAGTTCTTCTTGTTCATCATCGTGATCGCGACCACTGCCAGGGCCGGCGGCACCCCGAACGAAGCGGAGCCGAAGACCCAGCGCATCCCCCACTCGAGCTGGCGGCCTACCGGGCCGGCGAGGTCGGCGTAGATTCCGAGGCCGCCCAGGATCGCCAGGAAGAGCAGAACGACCGCGAAGCCGTCGGTGTTAGGCCCGAAGATTCCGGCCAGCGGCGACTGCTTCTTCTTGCCTCGCTTTTGCGGGGAGGGCCGGCGCGCCGGCGGACGGCCGGGCGCCGGGCGCCGGGCTGCCGGTTTGCGGGCGGGTGCGGTCCTGGTGCGGGTGTTCGATGTTTTCGAGGGGGGCATCCAACCTCCGTACAGCCGGCTTTTCGCCCGGCTGGTGCCTTCCGCGCAGCAGGTTCACGGGCATCCTTCGCCCGGCGCTGGTGCGGTCCGGAACCCATCTTCGGCCACGCGACGCCCAGGTTGGCGGATTTCCGGCCCGAGGGGCCGCCCGGGAGCCGGGTTCAGCTGCCGAAAAGCTCGATTCGGGCGCTGTGGCCCGGCGCACCCGCCAGACGCGAATCACAGGTGATCAACGATGCCCCCAGCGCTTCGGCCAGCGCGACGAATGCCGCATCGTAGGCGGTCAGGTTGTGGCGAAGCTCCCAAATCCGGCCCGCCAGGGGCTGATGCGGGTATCTGACGATCGTAAGCTCGCCGAAGTCCCGCAAAGCGTCGGTAGCTCGGTCTTCGCTCAACTGCGATCCGGCAGCCAGACGCCTGAGTGCGTGAAGGATCTCGATGTCGATCAGGTGTGGAGCGTGGAGGTCGGAGTCACCCGCGAGGCGGTCCACCAGCTCCGACATGGGCGGCCGGGCGATCAGGGCGGATAGGACGGCTGAACTATCGACAACCAGCACCTGCTGGGATCAGTCCCGGTCGCGGCCGGAACGGACCGAATCTACGATGTCCTCCACTCCAGCGCCTCCACTGCGTCCGATGGCAAGGCGAAGGACGTCTGAAACCGCAGGCCTTTCAGCGACGCGTGTGAGCTCGGACAGCAGGTACTCGGACAGAGAGACTCCGGCCCGGGAGGCTCGCTCCCTCAGTGTTCGGTGAACGGAGTCGGGCACGTCTCTGATCTGAATCGACTTCATACGACCAGTTTACATGCACATTGGGTGTGTAACATGCACTCTGCGTTGTGGCTCTAAACCTCCGTCACAACCGGCAGGATGATCGGCCGCCGGCCGGTCCGCTTCCAGACGAAGCTGCCCAACGACTTGCGCACCTTGCGACGCACCGCCGTGTAGTCGGAGATCTCGTCGTCGGCCAGGCCGTGCAGGGCTTCCCGGACCACTTCTTTGGCCTCCTCCAGGAACTCGGAGGACTCGTCGCCGAACACGAAGCCCCGGGAGATAACGTCCGGGCCGGCCAGGATGTCGCCGTTGTAGGAGTCGATGGTGACCACGCAGACCACCACCCCCTCGTCGGCCAGGACGCGGCGGTCCCGCAGGACCTCGTCGCCCACGTCGCCGATGCCCAGGCCGTCGACGAAGACGAACCCCGCCTCCACGTGCTGCTCGGACTTTTTGACCACCCCGGCGGTCATCTCCAGGACGTTGCCGTCCTCCATGACGATCACGTGATCCGGCTTGATTCCCACCTGGTGGGCAAGCTCGGCGTGCAGCGCCAGGTGGTGGTACTCACCGTGGACCGGGACGAACCAGTTCGGCCCGACCAGCTCGAGCATGTGTTTCAGGTCCTCGGCCGAGGCGTGGCCCGAGACGTGGACCTTGTTCAGCGGAGGGGCGATGACCTTGGCGCCGATGCGGAACAGGCCGTCGATCACCCGGCGCACCGCAGACTCGTTACCCGGGATCGGCGTGGCGGACAGGACGACGGTGTCGCCCTTGTGCAGCTGGATCCACTTGTGCTCCCGGGCCGACATCAGCGACAGGGCCGACAGGGGCTCGCCCTGGGAGCCGGTGGATACGATCACCACCTTGTCCTCGGGGTACTGCCCGACCTGGTCGATGGGGATCACCATCCAGTCCGGCACCTTGACATAACCCAGCTCCTGCGCCACCCGCATGTTGTTCAGCATGCTGCGGCCGAGGAAGGCGACGACTTTGCTCTCGGCCTCGGCGGCGGTCAGCACCTGCTGCACCCGGTGGATGTTCGATGCAAAACAGGCAACTATGACCCGTCCTTTGGCGCTGCGGATCACGTCGTGGATCGGCTCGCCCACCGTGCGCTCCGACGGGGTGTGCCCCGGGTGGTCGGCGTTGGTGGAGTCGCCGAGGAACAGGTCGATGCCGTGGGCGGCCACCTCGCCGATTCCCTCGAGGTCGGTGGGCCGGTCGCCGATCGGGTAGGCGTCCAGCTTGTAGTCGCTGGTGTAGAAGATCGTTCCGGCCGGGGTCCTGATGTGGGTCCCGAGGCAGTCCGGGATCGAGTGCACCATGTTGAAGAAGCGCAGGTCGAACGGACCGAGCTTCAGGGTCCCCGGAGCGGACACCTCCTTCAGCTTCGAGTTGTCCAGCACCCGGTGCTCCTCCAACTTCGCCCTGAGGATCCCCAGAGTCAGCTTGGCGCCGTAGATCGCGGGGACGTCCATCTCCTTCAGCAGGTAGGCCAGGCCGCCGATGTGGTCCTCGTGGGCGTGGGTCAGCAGGACGCCGACCACCTGGTCCTTGCGTTCCTTGAGGTAGGTGAAGTCGGGCAGGACCAGGTCCACGCCCAACATCTCCTCGGTGGGGAACATCAGTCCCACGTCGATCACGAGGATCTTGCCCCCGTGCTCGAACAGTGTCATGTTTCGGCCGATCTCCCCCAGGCCTCCGAGGAAAATGATCTTGGTGGTGTCCTTACCTGCGCTGCTGCTGTTGTTCGTGCGCTTTTTCGGCGACAAGCCGTACTCCTTATTTAAGGACGCCTGCCGAGGTGAGCACGTCCTGAAGTAGGGCTCGCTGCGCATCGTCTGCAGGTATCAGCGGCAGGCGGGGTCCGCCTACCTTGTGGCCGAGAAGTTCCATACAGGCCTTCACGGGTATCGGGTTCGTGGTGATGCCCATAGCGTCGAAGACGGGCATTAAATCTAGGTGGATCTTGCGGGCCCCGGCCGGGTCGCCGGAGGCGAACAGCCGGATCATCTCCGCCATCTGAGGGCCGACCGCGTGCGAGGCGACGGCGATCACGCCGACCGCCCCCACACTCAGCCAGGGAAGGGTGTCGGCGTCGTTGCCGCAGTAGACCTGGAAGCCCTCGGGGGCGTCGGCGACCAGCCGGGCGACCCCCTGGACGCTTCCGACTGCGTCCTTGACCGCGACGACGTTGTCGATCTGTGCCAGTTCGACAATCGTCGCATGGTCGATCTTCACCACGCTGCGGGCCGGGATGTCGTAGAGGATGATCGGGAGGGAGGTCGATTCGGCGACCGACCGGAAGTGGGCGAGCAGGCCCGCCTGCGGCGGCTTGTTGTAGTAGGGAGTGACCACCAGGGCGGCGTCCAGGCCGTCCTCCTCGGCGGCTTTGGTGAGGTGGATGGCGTGCGCGGTGTCGTTGCTGCCGGTCCCGCCGATGATGGTGGTCCGGTCCCCCACCGCCTCCTTCACCGCCCGCCAGAGGTCCCGCTGCTCGCCGTCGGTCAGCGTCGATGCCTCACCGGTCGAGCCGGCCACAACGAGCCCGTCGGAGCCGTTGTCGAGGAGCCAGGACGCGACCCTTTGGGCCTCGTCGAAGTCGACGTTGCCATCGGAGTCGAAGGGAGTCACCATTGCGGTGATGAGGTCCCCGAATCGCCCGCCCATTACTGCTCCTTATCCAAGGGGACTTCCCGATCCGTTCGGTATTACAACGGATGGGTCCGGCCGAAGGGACCGCGTTCGAATGCTGCTCGAAAGGGTCGTCCAGGCGATTGTAACAACGGTCGGTGCTCCGTGAGCTTTCTACTCAAGTGGGGCGACGAATCCGTGAGGGTGATCTCGCACGCGGAGGAGACGGATCTGACCTCCCGCTACGACCAGGCGTTCCCCAGCGTCTGGCCCGAGTTCAACATGCACGGCGACGTCTTGCACCCACTCTGGGGACGCCTCTACGAGGAGTTCGCCGCATTCCAGTTCGTCCTGGTGAACGACCGCACCAACGCATTGCTGGCCCGGGGCAACACCCTGCCCTTCACCTGGGACGGGGATCCCGCCCACCTGCCGGAGGGGATCGACGCCCTGGCCGAAAAGGGGTTCGCCGAGCGTGAGGCAGGCACTGCGCCCAACGCCCTGTCCGCCATGGCGGCCGAGGTGCCCGCAGAGAACCGGTCGAAGGGCCTGGGGACCATGCTGCTCAAGGCCATGGCCGGCCTGGCCACCGCCCACGGCCTGACCAGGTTCGTCGCCCCGCTGAGGCCGACCCGGAAGTCCAGGTACCCGCTGACCCCGATCGAGGACTACATGCACTGGAAGACCCCCGACGGCCTGCCGTTCGACCCGTGGATGCGCATCCACGTCCTGATGGGCGCCAAGATCGTGCGGGCGGCGCCCAGGTCGTTGCAGATCACCGGCACGGTTGCCGAGTGGGAGTCGTGGACCGGCATGCCGTTCCCGGGAAACGGCGTCTA
>DASTUJ010000036.1 GCA_035759705.1 Actinomycetota bacterium
ACGAAGTCGGCGAAGCCCGACGGGGCTGCCATGGTGAGAAGCCGGGCGCCGGTGGGGCCTACCTTGAAGGTGTGCTCGATGCCCATGGGGAGGAAGACAAAGCTGCCGGGAGCCGCCTCGAATTCCCCATCACCGCAGAAGAAGGTCGCGTCTCCCTCCAGCACCCACCAGGCCTCGTCCTCCCGGCGATGGATGTGCCGGGGGGCTGCGTAGTTGGGGGGCAGGAACTGGTCGATAAGCTCGAAGTGCCCCTGGGTCTCGGCCCCGGTGGTCTTCGCAACCATGAGACCCCCGGCGAACCAGTGGGCATCCCCCTCTTCGGGCGAGAGGACGTACGGGCGCTTGGTGAGCGACGGTGATGACATCCGCAACCTCCTGTAGACTGACGAATGGTGAGTAGTATTGGATAGATAAAGGTTCTCGTCAAATGGCTAGGAAGTATCGCATGTCGACCCGGGCTGCAACGGTCGACTCGACCAGGACGAAGATCGTCGAAGCTGCAGTACGGGTGCACGCTCGGCAGGGAATCGCCACCTCGAGCTGGGAGGACATTGCCCGCGAGGCGGGAGTAGCGCTCGCCACCGTTTACCGGCACTTTCCCTCGCCTGACAGCCTGCTTCCGGAGTGCGCCCGAGCCGTGTTCCAGGGGGCAAGGCTGCCGACCCTGCGCCAGGCTTCCGAGGAATTTGCCGGAATTGACAGTCCTACGGAGCGGCTGGAGAAACTGGTCCGGGAGTCCTGCCGCTGCTACGAACAAGCCGAAGAATGGCTGAACGTAGCCTTCAGGGAGGCTCACCTTGTTCCGGCCCTTGCGGCGGAGATTAGTATCCTGCGCAGCTCCCTCGACACCCTCGTCCGGGCAGCTTTGGGCGAGAGCGCCTCAGAGTCAGGGGCAACGCAGGGAGTGAGCGCAATCGTCGACTTTCCGTTCTGGAAATCGCTGATCGACCGGGGAGTACAGCCCTCGGATGCGTGCAGGACAGTCACCCGCCTGGCGGCGAGTCATCTGCAAACGGAGGACGTGGATCCCTCCCAGGGTTGATGAAGGCGATCGGTGCAAAGGGACTCCCAGCGTGATGGGCCGAACTGGGATCACCTGCCCAGCGGCTCTGCGCTCCGGACCGATGAGACGACCTCGAGGATCGCTTGACTGGTGGCGGCGGCGTAGTCCTCTTCAAAAACCAGGTCGTTGTGGGTAGCGCCGTCGATCACGCGGTTCACGCTGTTGGTCGACAAAGTAGCCAGGTCTTCCTGCGCCGCGAACCATTTGGCGTTACTCCCGCTGCCGGCTGTCAGGACGACCAAAGGCTTGTCGGCGAAGTCAGCGAGAGATGCAGCTTGACCCGCCGAGGCCGCCCCCTGGACGTACTCCTCGATCCAACTTTGAACATAACTAGGGGTCGTGGTGCCGGCTCGTGCCTCGTCTCGACTTTGGGGCGGCAGACTGCCGTAATCCGACTGGCCGGCCAAGCGCCCCAAACCCAATCTCGCCGAGGACGAGAGCAGTACGGAGACACGGCCCACGATGTCGTAGGAGCCCTCGTTGTCGGGAGGTGTCGCCGGGGTTGCGGCCGATGCCGGCGCGGTGGAATCCACCAACACCATTCCGGCTACCTCGTTGGGGTAGCGGGCGGCGAAGGAGAGTGCGTAGAGGCCGCCGAAGGAATGGCCTGCTATCACATAGGGTCCGGGAACGTTTCCGCGCTGCAGCAACGTGTGGAGGTCGGTAGATATCTGCGCCCCGTCCTGTGGGCTGTCAGCGGGCTCGCTCCAGCCGCGACCTGCGCGGTCGTAGACGCAGACCCGGGTGTCACGGGCGACCGCCGGCGAGATCCACGCTAGAGCCGCCGACATCTCGCCGGCACCCGGTTCGAGGACCACGGTGGGACTCCCTGAGCCGCTGCAGCTCAGGTGCAGGCTATGTCCACCCACATCGATCAACTGACCTGACATTGGGAAGTCGCCTTCATCCAGCGCTCCACTCACCGTCTCGTAGCCACCACCAACCGCGGCCAGAGCCATCATGGCGACCACTGGGTAGAGCAGCAATAGCCTGCTCGGGCTACGAAGTTGCCGACGCGCTCGGACGATCATCCAGACCACTAGCGCCAACAAGGCGGGGGGCCACACCCAGCTGAGCACATCATGGACCCCGGAGCCGAAAGCTACCAAGAGAAGACCGCCCAGTCCCATGAACAGCGCAGGAGCCGCCGCCCATCGTTGTGGCTGATCGCTGAACCGCACCGAGAGCACGGCCAACATCGCCCAACCCAGCGCGAATCCGCACAAGAGTGCCCCGGTGAGCTTGCTCTCCTCTGCCGGAATGAACGGGGCGACAACAAGAAGTAAACCGACAACTAGTCCAGTGACCAACGACCCCGCCATGATCCAACCAATGTGTCCCGTCGGCCCGGGATCAAGTCGGGAGGTCCGGACCTGACCACTGTCTTGGGGGTTAGGCGTGTTGGTCACGATGGACATCGATTCTAGTTCTTATTGGGGCAAATTCCTGGGGAAGATCTACCTCATGGTTGTGCCGCTGCTCCCGCCGCTTCCTGGAATATCCGACCCACGTTCTCCGGTGCAAAGAACTCCGCCGGCGAACTCACTCCGGCCGACACCCGGATGAAGTGGTCGGAGGCCTCCTTGTTGCCGTGGACCGCTCCCAACAGCTGCTGCATCTCCGGCGGCGGCGGCTCCAGGGTGGCCAGCTGGCAGGTCAACTCGTACATGGGTAGCACGTGCTCATCCCTGGTCGACTGGTACTCGGCCATCGCCGACTCGTAGGCCGCGGCGCCCGAGAACACCTGGTCCAGGGCGTTCGCACACAGCTCGGCATCCCGGAACGCATCTTGAATCCCCTGAGCGGTGATGAAGTCCTTGTTGTAACCGGCGTCGCCCACCAGCGCCCAGCCGCTACCGTACGGCTTGCGGAAGTAGTTGGCTACGGCGGCTCCGACGATTCGCTCCTCACGTTTGGCGGCCCGGACCCGCTCGGCGAACTCGGGAACCAGCTCGAACATCCCCATCCAGTTGCCCTCTACGTCCCTGCGCATCTGCTCGAACTCGGCGTATGGCCACCCGCCGACCACCAGCGTCAGCCCATCGTTGGTCGGCCAGGCGGCGAAGCCCCGGCCTTCGCGAACGTAGGTGTGGAAGTCGGTCTCGGGGAAGCCGCTGAAGAGGCTGTAGTAGGCAGCCAGGATCTCGGGCTTGTCGTTGTACGATTCGGCCCCGACACTCTTGGCGACGAGCGAGTGCCTCCCGTCGGCTCCCACAACCACGGCGGCGGTTTCGGTGACCCGCATGCCCCCCTTGTCCCGGCCGGTGATGCCGGTGACCCGGTCGCCGTCGTAGGTCAGCTCCTCCACCACGAACCCCTCCCGAATCTCTGCGCCCGCCTCTGAGGCAGCGTCGAGCAGGATCTTGTCGAGCAGGGTTCGGCGCGGGGCGTACCCCACCGGCGACTCGGGCGTGCCGGGGGAGCCGGTGATTGCAAACGGTCCGATGTCGAGCGTGTAACTTTCGATTGGAGGGCAGCCGGTGGCCACGACCTGGTCCAGGACACCCCACCGATCCATCGCCGAGACGCCGGGCGGGTGAATCATGAAGGTCGACACGGTGTCGCTCGGGAAGGTAGCCCGGTCGACGACCAGGACCTTGTAACCCATGCGGGCGAGCAGCATTGCCGTCGGGGAACCGGCGCAGCGGGCGCCTACGACTATGGCGTCGTAGCGGCTGCCGGACGGGGAGACTTCACTCATGGGGGGCTCCTGTCTGAGGTTGACGCTAGGTGAGTGCCGGCAGCGCTCAGATCGTTACGTCCCTACAAAGGGGAGAGTGCCTTTCGATGACCCGGGGGCTCGCAGCCAGCACTTCGGTTGCCTACTCGACTAGACCGGCCCTCCGGGCCAGATCGACAACGGCTTCCACCATCATCGGGGAGTCCAGCAGCACCCGGTCGTTATGGTTGGCTCCCGGGACGGCCACCGTAGCGGCATCGGAAGCGGCGTCGGCAACCGTCCGGCTCTGGGAGGCGGGCACTATCGAGTCATTCTCCCCGTAGACGACTGTGACCGGGATATCCAGCTTCGCCACATGGTCGGCTACCGGGAAACGGTCCTTCAGCAAAAGCCGCACCGGAAGAATTGGGTAGTGGATTCGGCCGATCGTGGCCAGGTCGACGAAAGGCGAACGCAGCAGCAGGCCGGCGGGCGCATGTTCGGTTGCCAGCTCTGCCACCACGGCGGCCCCCAGGCTCTCGCCGAAGAACAGCAACTTGTCGGGCGGCAGACCAGCCTCATCGACCAGGTACTCGAAGGCGGCCCGGGCATCCAGGGCCAGGCCGTTCTCGGTTGGCCTGCCGGGGTTCCCCCCGAATCCCCGGTAATCGAACAGGAGCACCGCAAAACCTTGCTCGGCAAGCACCCGGGCCAACGGGGCCCGCATAGAACGGTTCCCGGCGTTTCCGTTGGCCACCAGCACACCGGCGGCGGGCGGCGGACCCGGCGGGATCACAAACCATGCACCCAGCCGCAGGCCATCCTCGGTTCTTAGGGAGACCTCCCGGGCTCCCTCGAGAACGCCGGCGGCGTCGGGAACCGGAGAGGCGGTAGGAAGGTAGATCAGCTTGCGCTGAAACATCCATATGAGAAGCAGGAAAAGCCCGACGATTCCCAGCACTATGGTTAGGAGGCGCATCATGTGGCTCAAGCCTGTTCCTTTCCGCAACCCGACCCGAGGAGCGCGGGCCAGTAGACTTACCTGTCATAGGCGGTAGCTAGTCTCCTTTTATGAGACGAGGAGGTGCCACTTGGCAGTATCGGCAGAGTCCGTTCCCCGGCGCTACACCTATCCGGACCTGGCCGCGTTCCCGGATGACCACCTTCGCCGGGAGATCATCGACGGCGAGCTGATCGTGAACGCTGCCCCGGTGACACGGCACCAGAGTGCTGTGGCCGCGATCCTGGTTGCTCTTTTCAACCACGCAAGAGCCTTCGGCGGCAAGGCGTTGTGCGCTCCTTACGATGTCGTGTTTGCGCTCGACAACGTCGTCGAGCCCGATGTCCTTTTTATTCGATCCGATCATCTGGACCGCCTGGGCGCCCATTACCTGGAAGGTCCGCCGGACCTGGTGGTCGAGATATCGTCGCCGTCCACCCGGCGCCTGGAACTGGTCCGAAAGCGCGAGCTCTACCAGCGGTTTGCGGTCCCCGAGTACTGGTACGTCGACCTGGAGCTGGACCGGGTTGAGGTGTACGTCTTGAAGGAAGCTGGCTACCCGGCTCCGGCTATCAAGTACCCCGGCGAGACGCTGGAACCGCCCGGGCTACCGGGTCTGTCGGTGCCCGTTACCGAGGCCCTGGGAGACTGAGCTCGATCGACGCTACCTTTGGTCGTTAACCGACCGGCACCTTCGGCCGCTTCTTCTTCTTCGCCAGCTTGCGATACTGCCTGGCCTTGCCCTGGGCGGTCATCGTGTGCGGGTGTGCGTCGCCCAGGATGCGGGCGCTGTCGGCGGCCACGGCCTCCTGCATGTCGGCGGCTCTCCACACGTCGCCGGCGGCGAGGTAGTAGTCCGCAATGTTTCCCCGGATGTTCAGCGTTCCCGGATCGTCTGCTCCCTGGGCCCGGGTCACCATTTCCAGGATCTCGTGCTCCCGGATCAGCATGCTGCGCTGGGGCTCGGGGATCGAGTCCGGAACCGGCTCCACCACTGCGGCCAGCTCTTCGGTCGGCTCGTGGGGCGGCTCGATCTCGTCCTCTAGCTCCGCGGCCGGCTCGGCTTCCACCTCGGCAACGGCCGGTTCGGGCAAGGGCTCGTCCACCTCGACCAATTCGGGTTCGGTGCCAACTTCCCGAACCGTAACCGGCTCTTCGATCGGCTCCGGATCCAGAATTATCTCCTGCGCCGTGAGCGGCTTAGCGATAGGTTCCGGCACGACCTGCTCTTCCACTACCGGCTCCGGCTCCGGCGGCAGTTCGCTGACCAGCTGCATCCGCTTCTCCCGCTCCGCCGGCCACCTAAGCCGCTCGATCCCGTCATCCGGCTGGGGAATCAGGGTCGAAGGCTCGAGCGCCCGGTCCGCTGCCGAGTCGGCGGAACCCTTTGCGGCTTTCGGCTTCCTCTGCGGCGGCGAGATCAGCCAGGCCAGGCCCCCGAGCAACGCCATCCCGACAATCGGAACGATGATGGACCGCGCAGTGAACGGGGCAGGTGAGCCCTCCTCGAAGCCGAGCAGCTCGAGCCTGCTCGCCAGCAACAGCAGCGCAGTTGTGACGGCCAGGTAGAGGGCTCCCGCCAATCCCAATCCCAGTGTACCGAACCGAATCACCGCCACCGCCAGCAGGATGCCGATGATCCCCATTAATACGAGGATCGGTCCGATCGGCGTGATGTCCCGGTAGCTCTCCGACCACAAAAGCAGATGGATGACGCTGGTCGTTATCAACAGGGCGCCGCCGCCCAGCAATGCGGATTCTGCCATCGAGCGGCGTTGCGGCGGGCTGTCCTCGGGCATCCGCTTTGCCATCGGGTTGGATGTTTTGGAGGGGGATACTGCGGGCGCTGGCGCTGGCATCAGCCGTCCTTCCGGTCGTAATTCCGCTCGAGAACTGGTCGAATCCGGTTGCGTTGTGCTCGCCATTAACTATGGTCCGTCGGTGCCCCCGCGTCCACCCCTTTTGCTCACTCTGAGTGGCTTTTAGCCCCCGAAACCCTCACGAGGCCGCTCTGGTAGGCGACGATCACCAGCTGCGCCCGGTCCCGGGCCCCCAGCTTCATCATCGCCCGGTTCACGTGGGTCTTCGCCGTCAAGGGCGACACGAAAAGTCGTTCCCCGATGGCCTCGTTCGACAGCCCTTCACCGACCAGCGTGACCACCTCCCGCTCCCGGGCGGTCAGGAACTTCAACGCCTCCGGCTCGACGTACGAGCCCGGCTCCGATGCGAACTGCGCGATCAGGCTCCTGGTGGCTTTCGGCGACAGCAGCGCATCCCCGCTCGCCACAATCCGGATCGCCGCCAGCAGCTCGTCCGGCTCCACGCCCTTGCTCAAAAAACCGCTGGCGCCGGCCCGGATTGCCTGGACGACGTACTCGTCCAGCTCAAAGGTCGTGAGGATCACCACCCGCACGCCGGCCAGGTCCTCCTCGGCGGTGATCAGCTTGGTTGCCGTCAGGCCGTCCATCTCCGGCATCCGGATGTCCATCAGCACGACGTCGGCCCGGGCGCTGCGGGCCAGCGCGACCGCCTCGGCCCCCGTCGCCGCCTCGCCGACCACCTCCAGATCGGCCGCCGCGTCGATCAGCACCTTGAATCCTGCCCGGATCAGGGCCTGGTCGTCCGCCAGCAGGACCCGGATCACTGCGACGCCACCGGCAGCGTGGCGTGAACCCGGAACCGGCCGTCGGGCGCCCGGCCGACCTCTATCGTTCCGCCCACCGCCTCGACCCGCTCCCTCATTCCGACGATCCCGTTGCCCGGCTGGTCGGGGCCGCCGGAGTCGCCCCGGTTCAGCACCTCGATGCTCAACCCTTCGTCGGAGTAGTCCAGCCGCAGCTTCGCCCCGGTGGCCGACCCGTGCTTGTGGGCGTTGGTCAGCGACTCCTGCACCACCCGGTAGCCGGTCATCTCAACCGCGGGGGACAGCGGCCGGTGCTCGCCGGAGCTTCGCCACTCCACCTCGAGGCCGGACTCCTGGAACGATCGGATGAGCTCGTCGAGCTGGTCCAGCGTCGGCACGGTCTCCACCGGGGC
>DASTUJ010000037.1 GCA_035759705.1 Actinomycetota bacterium
ACGCCGAACAAAGCCTTCGTTTGGGCCGGCTGATGGGCCACCGTGAGCTCGTAGTTACCGGGCTGATCGGGCTCGGAAGCGTTTTGCATGTCCGGGGCAAGCTGGAGGAGGCCAGGTCGGCACTCGTCGAGGCCCTGAACAATGCGTTTGACATGCCGATATTCATCAGTTCCGCCGCGGTTAGGCTTGCACCTGTGCTTATCGACCTGGGTGAGTTCGACGCAGCGGAAGAGCTCCACCGGCTCGTTATGGAGGGGCCTGAGATGCCCAAGTTCGAGTGCAGGCTGTCGATCGCACGGCTTGCGTTTCTCAGAAGGGATCCGCAAGCCGAAGTGATGGCCCGGGAGTCATTGGCGCTGGCGGTCGAGGCTGGCCATCTCTTGAGCGCCCGGGGGCTGGAGCACCTCCTGGCCTCGTATGGCGGGGCTCCGGCAACCGGACCGCGGAGCTAGAATAGGAGAGCAGTCGGCCGGGCGGCCGCGGCGCTCGTTCAAGCTGCTGCAAGGTTGCTTGAACGGTGCTGAGGAAGGTCCGGGCTCCACAGGGCAGAGTGCTGGGTAACCCCCAGGACGGGTGACCGTTGGAAAGTGCAACAGAAAGCAGACCGCTAAGGGAGGAAACTCCCCAGCAAGGTTGAAACGGTGCGGTAAGAGCGCACCAGCGCCGGGAGCGATCCCGGCGGCTAGGCAAACCCCACTCGGAGCAAGACCAACAGGGGACATGGAGCGGCCCGCTTCAACCGCCCCGGGTAGGTTGCTAGAGGCCTTGGGTAACCAAGGTCCCAGATGGATGGTCGCCCCTTTGAAAGAAGGACAGAACCCGGCCTACAGGCCGGCTGCTTAAAAAGGCCCCCTTGTGGGGCCTTTTTGATGGGTCACGGGCCGGCCCGTTGTGTGTCATGTTTTGGTTTCACCCCGTGCGGCTAACCGTCTTCTATGCTCTACGGTGCGTAGGGCCAAAAGACTTGGGAGGGCGCGATGGCTAAGAAGACTCAGAAGACGGAACGTTCAGGCGGTATGGCCCAGAAGCTGTTGGCGCTAGGATTGAGCGCTCTGGCAGCAAAGCTGACGATGATGGCCGTCGAGAAGTTCTGGACCAAGGGACTGCACAAGCCCATTCCGGACCCCGATGAGTCCTCGATGGCAACCAAGATGGCGTGGATGGGTGTAACCGCAGCCGCCGTCGGCATGGCCAGGGAGATGGTCCGCGAGCTGACCGCACCTTCGGTGAGGGAAGACAAGGCTTAGGAGAGGTACCGGCGAACTTGGCAGATTCGATCTCAATTGGAATGCTCGGGTGCGGCATTGTGGGCTCCGCCGTTGCGCGGATCCTCGACGCGCACTCTGAGGAGATAGCCGAGCGCGTAGGCGCTCGACTGGAGATCCGCAAGGTCGCCGTCCGCAACCTCGGCAAGGAGCGGGACGTGCCGCTCTCCAGGGACGTCTTCACCAACGACCCTTCCGAGGTAGTGAAGGACCCCGACGTCCAGATCCTGATCGAGGTCATGGGGGGCATCGAGCCCACCCGAACCCTGCTGCTCGACGCCATGCGCGCCGGCAAGCACGTGGTCAGTGCCAACAAGGAGCTGATCGGCGCTCTGGGCCGTGAGCTGTTCGACGAGGCGGAGGCCAACAAGGTCGAGTTCAGCTTCGAGGCATCGGTTGCCGGGGGTGTGCCGATCATCCGCCCCCTGAAGGAGTCGCTGGCCGGCGAGCGCGTCGAACGGGTGATGGGCATCCTCAACGGCACCACCAACTACATCCTCACCAAGATGGCCGAGGACGGCATGGAGTTCGACCAGGCGCTGGCCCAGGCCGAGCGCCTCGGCTACTCCGAGCTGGACCCGACCGCCGACATCGAAGGCTTCGACCCGGCGGCCAAGCTGTCGATCCTGGCGAGCATCGCCTTCAACGCCCGGGTGGTGGCCGGCGACGTCTACCGGGAGGGCATCACCCAGGTCACCAAGGCCGACATCACCAACGCCCACAGCCTCGGATACGCGGTGAAGCTGCTGGCGATAGCCGAGTGCGTCGACGGTGAGATCGCCATGCGGGTCCACCCGGCGATGATCCCGGAGACCCACCCCCTGGCTTCGGTTCGGGACAACCTCAACGCAATCTTTATCGAAGGCCGCCAGGTCGGCGAGCTGATGTTCTACGGCCGGGGCGCCGGAGGGCCCCCGACGGCGATCTCGGTGATCGGGGACGTGTGCGACGTCGCCCGCCACATCGTCGGAGGCGGCCGGGGCGTGGGGTCGATATACAGCCAGCCGGCCAAGGTCCGCCCGATGGACGCAACGGTCTGCCAGTACTACGTGCTGCTCGAGGTCGCCGACGAGCCCGGGGTGCTGGCGCAGGTGGCTCAGACCTTTGCCAACAACGACGTGAGCATCAAGAGCATGCTGCAGGAGGGGATGGGCAAGGAGGCCCGCCTCATCCTCGTCACCCACAACGCCGTGGAGCGCAACTTCCAGGCTCTGCTCGCAGAGCTGAGAAAGCTGGAGGTGGTGGACGCGATCGCGTCGTCCATGCGCGTCCAGTCCGCTGACGACTGATGGGTTCGTGGAAAGGCGTCATCGAGCACTACCGCCCCCGTCTGGAGATGGACGACAACGCCCCGGTAATCTCTCTGGGCGAGGGCAACACCCCGATGATCCTGTCGGAGCGGCTCTCCGAGCGGACCGGACTGGAGGTCTTTCTCAAGTTTGAGGGGATGAACCCCACCGGGTCGTTCAAGGACCGCGGGATGACCATGGCCATCACCAAGGCGGTCGCCGCCGGGGCCAAAGCGGTCGTGTGCGCCTCCACCGGGAACACCTCGGCATCGGCTGCCGCCTACTCCGCCAAAGCCGGCATCCTGTGTGTCGTCCTGATCCCGGCGGGCAACGTGGCCTCCGGCAAGCTGGCGCAGGCGCTGGTTCACGGCGCGAAGGTCGTCGAGGTCCGGGGCAACTTCGACCAGGCGTTCGAGATCACCCGCAAGCTGGAGGGCCCGTACCCGATCGTGGTGGTCAACTCCACCAACCCGCACCGGCTGCTCGGCCAGAAGACCGGCGCCTTCGAGATCTGCGATCGTTTGGAGAGGGCCCCCGACTACCACATCATCCCGGTCGGCAACGCCGGCAACATCACCTCTTACTGGAGGGGCTACAACGAGTATTTCAAGGATGGGATCACCGACAGCCTCCCCCAGATGTTCGGGTTCCAGGCGGCCGGGGCGGCCCCTATCGTGCTCGGCCATCCCGTCGACCAGCCCAAGACCATTGCCACCGCGATCCGAATCGGCCACCCCGCCTCCTGGGATGGTGCGTTGACCGCGGCCCGGGATTCCGGCGGCGAGATCCGGTCGGTGACCGACAAGGCGATCCTCGAGGCCTACCGGTTGATTGCCGCCGAGGGTGTCTTCGCCGAGCTGGCGTCGTCGGCCCCGGTTGCCGGTCTGCTGCAGCTCTCCAACGAAGGCCGGCTGGAAAAGGGCAAGACGGTGGTCTGCATCCTCACAGGCCACGGCCTGAAGGACCCGAGCTGGGCCATCTCGGGAGCGCCCAAGCCGATGCAGGTGGAGGCTGAGATCGACGCCGTCGCCCAGGCCCTCGGCCTGACCTCCGTTGCCTGAGGTAAGGGTCCCGGCTACCGCAGCCAACCTGGGCCCCGGCTTTGACGTTCTCGGGGTAGCCCTCGGCAGCTACCTGACGATCAAGTTCTCCGAGGCGGAGAAGTCGGTGATCGCCGGGAGGGGGCGCCTGCACCCGATCCCGGACAACCTGACCTACCGGTCGTTCATGGCCGCCTACGACAAGGCGGGGGTCGCGGCGCCGCAGGTGCGGATCGAGACCGTGGGGATCTACCCCTCTGCGAGGGGGATGGGGGCCAGCGCCTCGGCGATCGTCGCCGGCCTCGTGGGTGCCCGGGCGCTCGGGGGCCTGGACCTGGGGGACGACGACCTGGCCAGGTTGGCCACCGAGATCGAGGGCCACCCGGATAACGTGCTGCCGGCGCTCTTCGGGGGCCTGGTGCTGAGCGTGGGAGGTAGCTGGATCAACCTGCAGCCCACCGAGAAGATCGCCCCCATCGTCCTCGTCGCCAAGGAGCGGTTCCGGACCGGCGCCGCCCGCAAGGTGGTCCCGACCGAGCTCTCCAGAGCCGACGCCATAGCAAACGCCGCGGCCACCGCGGCCCTGGTGGCCATCCTCACCGGGACGGCGGGCCTGGACCAGCTGATGGCCGCTACCGAGGACCGGATGCACGAGCCCTACCGGCTGCCGCTGATGCCGGCGTCGCAGTCGGTCCACCGGGAGTTGAGGGCGGCCGGGATCGCCACCACCATGTCGGGGGCCGGGCCGTCGCTGATCAGCATGGTTCCTGCGGAGGAACTGTCGAAGGCGGCTGAGAAGGCTTCAGAGGTGGCGCCGGAAGGATGGCAGGTGCTCACCCCCGGCTGGGACCGTGGAGGGGCGACAGTCTCCTAGGCAGCATCCGTGCCCTCTAGGGCCCGATACGCCTGAATTCTCCCGGGGAAGTTGAATTGAGAGCCTGGAGAAGCTCAGGAATGAGCGGCTCGAGTCCCACGAAAAACCGGTGTCCCGTGCATGATCTCGGGATCGCTATGGACGACGGATCGACTTCCCATGGTCAAAGTCCACGTCCGAAGGCGCGGTGAGTATCGTGAAGTCCTCTTGGGGGAAGAGCGGAAGGAGTCGACTACCTGTTTCAACGACAGCGGCGTCTTTGTGGTGCGGCTACCCGGTGTGTCGAGGCCACTCCAAGCGCGTGCCGGCCTGCCTGTTGTACGGGTGGTTATTGCTTGCAACCCCGGTTGCGCTTACAATGAGTGAACAATCCATTTCAGGCCCAACAGGGAACTGTGGGCAGCTGCGGTGGAGCGCTGCATCCTCAAAGGATCGCGGAACCATCCCACGGTAGTTCGAACTCATTTTTCGATCACACCCTCTGGGAGACATCTCAAGTTCTTCAGGATCTGGCTCGCCACGACGGCGCTGAGCGGCAGGACACGTGCCCGAACGACATCTCTCTGACGACTATCAAGCCGAGGTAGTGGGTATAGAGTCAACCTCTGACCATAGCCGGGAACCCCAGTTGTCACCGGCTTCCTCGGTCCACCTGATCCCTTTGGCCGCAGTGATGGATTTTTGAATACGGGCAAAGACGGGATGTGGCCGCCAACGGGCGTCGATCCAAACTGGCAAGGGCCAGCAAACAAGATTTATCTGAGCGGCACAGCGGTGCGTCCGATCCGCTGACTAAACCCCAAACAATCGGACACAGATGTGATCGGTTCGATTTGAACCGAGTCCTTACCGGGAGAGAACTTGATGGATGAGAAGCAACGCGAAGCCTTGGCCGGAAAAAAAGTGGCCGAGCTGCAAACCATGGCTGTTGAGATGGGTCTGGCAGGCAAGGGCCTCAAGAAAGCCCAACTGATCGACGCCATCCTGACCGGACCCTCCGGCGGCGGCAACGGCGCCGCCCCCGCGACCAAGTCCCCAGCTCCCAGAACTGCCCGCACCCCGCGGGTCGCGAAAACCGCAACCGAGCCGGCCGCCGAAACCTCGGCCCCGGCGGAGCCCAGCAGCTCAAGCCCCGCTTCGCCCGCAGAGTCGGCTGCTCCCAACGGCGCCCCCGCTTCCGCTGAGACGAACGGATCCAACGGCTCCAGCGAGGTCAAGGTCGGGTCCGCCCCTCCGTCCCGCACGACCACGCCCCGCCAGCACCAGTTCGAAGGCCGCTCCGACACCGAGCCCCGCCCGCCGTTCCGTGAGCGCACCGACCGGGATCGTGGAGGTGACCGTGGTGGAGACCGCGACCGCGGACGCCGCCGCCGGGGACGCGACCGCGGAGGCCGCGACCAGCAGCAGCAGCAGCGTTCCGACCGACCGGGCGACAACCGGCCGGATCGTAACCAGCAGCAGGACCGTCCGGACCGCGCACCCCGCGAGCCCGAAGTCATCAACGAGGCCGACCTAGAGCCGGCAACCGGAATCCTGGACACCCTTCCCGAGGGATACGGGTTCCTGAGGACCTCCAACTACCTGCCGACCCAGGAGGACGTGTACGTCTCCCTGTCGCAGGTGCGCCGCTTCCAGCTTCGCCGGGGCGACGAGATCGTCGGCATGGCCCGCAAGCCGAAGGAGTCCGAGAAGTACCAGGCGCTGGTGCGGATCGAGACCATCAACGGCAAGGCGCCGGCCGACATCCTCGGGCGTCCGTGGTTCGACAAGCTGACCCCCCTGTACCCGGAGGAGCGCATCCGGATGGAGGTCACCGACCAGCCCAACGAGATTGCCCAGCGCATCATCGACCTGGTCGCCCCCATCGGCAAGGGCCAGCGAGGCATGATCGTCTCGCCCCCGAAAGCCGGCAAGACCACGGTCATGAAGCAGATCGCCAACTCGATCCGGGCCAACGCCCCCGACGCCCACCTGATCGTCCTACTGGTCGACGAGCGTCCGGAGGAGGTCACCGACATGCAGCGTTCGGTGGACGGCGAGATCGTCTACTCCACGTTCGACCGCCCGTCGGACGACCACATCCAGGTCACCGAGCTGACCCTCGACCGTGCCAAGCGCATGGTGGAGCTCGGCCGTGACGTGGTGATCCTGCTGGACGGAATCACCCGCCTCTCCCGGGCCTACAACCTGGCGACGCCGGCATCCGGCCGCATCCTCTCCGGTGGTGTGGACTCCACCGCCCTGTACCCGCCCAAACGGTTCTTCGGAGCGGCCCGGAACATCGAGCAGGGTGGTTCGCTCACGATCATCGCCACGGCGCTGGTGGAAACCGGCTCCCGTATGGACGAGGTCATCTTCGAGGAGTTCAAGGGCACCGGCAACTGGGAGCTGAAGCTGGACCGCAGGGCTTCCGAGAAGCGCCTGTTCCCCGCCATCGACATCTCCTCGTCGGGTACCCGGAAAGAGGAGCTGCTGCTGACCAAGGAGGAGCTGAACCTGGTCTGGAAGCTGCGCCGGGTGCTGCACGCACTCGACTCGGGCGCCGGGCTGGAGTTGCTCATCGACAAGATGCGCTCCACCAAGGGCAACCTGCAGTTCCTGATGGAGGTCTCCAAGCAGAGCCCCGGCGACTAACGCAGTTGCGCACCCTCATATTCGTGCTGTTCGGCGTCTGCACGCTGTTCGCGATTCTGGCGACCTTCAAAACCATGGGTAAAGCCTCCAAGGGCTACGACAAGGCCAAGCAGCGCCGGATCGAGTCCGGCCCGCAGACGCCGTGCCCGGTTTGCAGGTCGTCCATGAAGCTCGTCGGCGTGCAGGAGTTCCGGTTGAGCGACAAGGCGACCGGCATGGACAAAGACGTGGCACAGGCCCTGGGGGCCGTCGAGCAGGATCTGCCGGTCGAGGTGTACCGCTGCCCGACCTGCAGGAACCTGCAGCTTTTCCTCCCACCCTCAGCGGGGTAGAGTCCCGGCATGGAGCCGATGATTCGTCTGGTAGACGTGGTCAAGCGGTTCTCCAACTCCGAATCCCTGGCGGTCGACCACCTCTCGCTCGAAATCGAGGAGGGGGAGACCGCGGTCCTGGTCGGCCCCTCGGGGTGCGGCAAGACCACCACCATGAAGATGATCAACCGGCTGGTGGAGCCCACGTCCGGCGAGATCTTCGTGGCCGGCAAGGAAGTCACGAGGCAGGACCCGGTCGAGCTTCGCCGCGGGATCGGGTACGTCATCCAGACCATCGGCCTGATGCCGCATCGCACGATCGCCCAGAACATCGGGACGGTCCCCGAGCTGCTCGGCTGGGAGGACGACCGCGTAAAGGGCCGGGTCAAGGAGCTGGCCGGGATGCTCGAGCTGAAAAACGAGCTGCTCTCCCGATACCCGAGCGAGCTCTCCGGAGGCCAGAGACAGCGAGTCGGGGTGGCCCGGGCCCTCGCCGCAGACCCGCCGGTGATGCTGATGGACGAGCCCTTCGGCGCCGTCGACCCGATCGTCCGGGCCCGCCTGCAGGACCAGTTCCTGGACATCCAGGACCGGTTGAAGAAGACCATCGTGTTCGTGACCCACGACATCGACGAGGCCATCAAGATGGCCGACCGGATCGCGATCCTCAACGTCGGTGGCGTGCTGGAGCAGTACGACACCCCCAAGGAGATCCTGAGGAACCCGGCCAACGACTTCGTCAAGGAGTTCCTGGGGTCGGAGCGGGGGCTCAAGCGCCTGGCGCTGATCAAGGTCAGCGAGATCGAGGTGGAGGACGGCCCGGTAGTCTCGCCGGACGACACCGTAAAACGGGCGACCGACGTGATGCGCGAGTTCGACTCTACCTGGGTCAGCGTGGTCCAGGAGGGAGAGCTGCTGGGCTGGGTGGACGCCGGCGACCTGAAGGGCAAGTCCAAGGTCGGCGAGGCGTCTCCGGAGAGGTTCAGCGCCTACGTCACCGCGGACAGCTCGCTTCGTGAGGCGCTCGACTCACTGATCACATCCGAGACCCAGGTGGCGGCCGTGGTGTGGGAGGGCCAGCGGTACCGGGGAGTTCTGAACCTGGAGCGAATCAGCCGGGAGATCCTGGCGTGATCCTGGCCCAGGCGACCGAGGAGCCGTTCTTCCGCCCCGAGTGGGTCGAGCGGAACCTCGATCGGATAGGGGAACAGCTGGTCGAGCACGCCTACCTGACCGGGCTGGCGGTCGGCATCGGGCTGGCGATCTCCGTGCCGGTGGGCATCTATGCCTACCGCCACCGCAAGGCCTACGCGCCGGTGACCTGGTTCGCCGGGTTCCTGTACACCATCCCCAGCCTGGCCCTGTTCGCCTTCTTGACCACCTACACCGGCCTGACCACCCTGACCGCCGAGATCGGACTGGTCAGCTACACCCTGCTGATCCTGATCCGCAACGTCGTCGCCGGCCTGGAGGGGGTGCCCGCCGACACCAAGGAGGCGGCCCGGGGGATGGGGTACACCTCCCGGCAGATGTTGTGGAAGGTGGAGCTCCCCCTGGCGTTCCCCGTGATCCTGGCGGGTATACGGGTGGCGACCGTGACGATCATCGGCCTGGTCACCGTGACCTCGCTGATCGGCAAGGGGGGCCTGGGCAAGTTCATCCTGCAGGGGATCCAGCGGTTCTTCTCTACGCCGATCGTCGTGGGGGCCACGCTGTCGGTCCTGCTGGCCGTCCTCGCCGACGTCGGCCTGCTGGGTCTCCAGAGGGCGTTGACGCCGTGGAGCAAGGAGAACAAGTGGGCGTAGTCGCCGAGGCCATGCAGTGGCTCCTGGATGCGGCCAACTGGTCGGGAACCGCCGGCATCCCGCACCGGATGTTCGAGCACGTGCGGATCTCCCTGGTGACCGTGCTCGCCGCAGCCCTGATCGCGATCCCGGTCGGCATGGCCATAGGCCACACCGGGAAGGGCCGGTTCATGGTCGTGACGCTGTCGAACATCGGACGGGCCATCCCCTCGTTCGCCATCCTCGGGCTGGCCCTGCCGATCGCCCTGAAGCTCAACCTCGGGCTGGGCTTCTGGCCCACGTTCATCGCACTGTTCGCCCTGGCGATCCCGCCGATCCTCACCAACACCTACGTCGGCGTGGCCGGGGTCGACCGCGACCTGGTGGAAGCCGCCCGGGGGATGGGCATGGCCGACGGGGAAATACTGCGGCGGCTGGAGGTCCGGCTGGCAGCCCCGGTGATCATGGTGGGCTTAAGGACGGCGTCGGTCGAGGTGGTGGCCACCGCCACGCTGGCCGCCCTGGTAGCCGGCGGGGGATTGGGTAGGTACATCATCGACGGCTTTGCCGTGCGGGACGACGCCCGCATTCTGGGCGGAGCGATCCTCGTCGCGATTCTGGCGATTTTCACCGAGTTGTTCATGGGCGGAGTTGAGCGGCTGGCCCGGCCGAGGACGAGTTCGTAAACGATCGCGCCTGTGGCGTGGGGGAGGTTTCGTTGATCAAGGGTTATGTGAAACGAGGGCTGGCGGCGGCGATGCTGCTGCTGACGCTTCTGCTGGGCGCGTGCGGCGGAGGCGACGACGGAGGCTCCGGCGGAGACGCCGATGAGAACAAGGGCGACGTCACGGTAGGCGTCTCCGGCGCATTCGCCGAGAACCAGATCGTTGCCGAGATGTACGCGCAGGTGCTGGAGGACGCCGGTTACAACGTGGAGCGGCAGCTCGACATCGGCGCCCGTGACGTGTCGCAGGCGGCGTTGGAGAGCGGCGAGATCGACGTGGTGCCCGAGTACCTGACGTCGCTGCTGCTGTTCCTGCAGCCGGATGCCACGCCTTCATCCGACCCGGCCGATGCGGCCGACGCAGTTCGTGCGGCTCTGGGCGACAAGGAACTGACGCTGCTCGACCCCTCGGGGGCCGACGACACCAACGCGATCGTCGTGTCGAAAGAAACCGCGGAAGACCGCGACCTGGAGAAGGTCAGCGACCTGGCGGCGATCGGCGGAGAGCTGGTCTTCGGCGGACCGCCCGAGTGCCCGGAGAGGCCGCTCTGCCTGATCGGCCTGAAGGACACCTACGGGATCGAGTTCAAGGAGTTCCGGGCCCTGGACGTCGGCGGCCCGCTGACGGTCGCGGCCCTGGACGGCGGCGAGATCGACGTAGGCCTGCTGTTCTCCACCTCGAGCGTGATCAAGGACCGCGACTTCGTGGTCCTGGAGGACGACAAGAACCTGCAGGCCGCCGATCACATCACCCCGCTGGTGCGGAACGACGTGAACAACGACGAGATCACCGAGCTGCTGAATGCGGTCAGCGAGACGCTGACCACCGAGAACATCACCGAGTTGAACGCTGCAGTTGAGCTCGACAAAGAAGAGCCTGCCGATGTCGCGCAGGAGTTCCTGGAGGACGAGGGGCTGATCTAGAGGTCACGGAGGGGTGTGGACCCCGATGTTCGGGTCCACACCCCTCCTGATCGGCCCGGCGGTGGGGGAACCTATGGACTTTGGTCTCTGGTTCTGGCCGTTTCCCGAGGGGGGCGACGTTACCGCCTATCTGGAGTGGAGGTCGCAGGGCTCGGTTTGGAGCGTTTTGAATCCTTCAGCGGTCGACGACGACGATTAAGTCGGAGTCAGCATGTCCGGGTCTACTATCCATCCTCTGTTCCTGACGTTTCTGATGAAGTCCCGGCCCAGCTCTTTTCTCAGTGTGCACAACATCACGTCCACCGACCGGCCTCGCCTCAGGCCCACCGCCTTGGACAGCTCTTCCCTGGACGTGACCCGCCCCAGGTTGGACAACAGGATCGCCAGCATCTCCAGCTGGGAGGGTGAGAGGTCGAGTGGCTTGTCGGAGAGGGTTGCTCGATAGGACTCCAGGTCTACCTCCAGGGAGCCCAACTCGAACCACCTGTCCGGAGCACCGTTGGAGTTGCCTTCCATGTCCGCAGGCTAGGTCTGCAAAGTTACTTGCGGGTCGCATCCATGTTTCGGGACGGTTAAACCTTCTGGAACGCTCGATTTATGACTTTGCAACCCTCCGGGGACGTCCTGGAAAACGTCGGAAAAGTCCCCGTTAACTCGGTTCAGCGCGGGCGGCTAAGGGGGACTAACATTTGAAAGAAGGACCGGCTGACCCCTCGAGGAGATCTATGTCGTTCGGATACCCGGTGATGCTGGAGGTGCGGGAGCGCCGATGTGTGGTGATCGGTGGAGGCAGCATCGGCGAGGGAAAGGTCCGGGGACTTCTCGACGCCGGCGCCCGGGTGACCGTCATCGACCCGGAGCCCAGCAGCGGTCTGGAGGATCTGGCCCGTGAGGGCGGCGTTACTCTGGTCCGGCGCAGCTACCGGCCGGGCGACCTGAAGGGCGCCTTTGTCGGGATCGCGGCAACCGACGACGGCCTGGTCAACGCCTCGGTGTTCGAGGAGGCGGAGGCGGAGCGGGTGCTCTTCAACGCCGTCGACGACAGCCAGTACTGCCACTTCGCCGTCCCCGCCGTCGTGCGGCGCGGCGACCTCTTGTTGACCCTGTCCACCGGGGGCAAGTCGCCGGCCCTGGCCAAGAACCTGCGCAAGAGGCTGTCACAGCAGCTGGGCGAGGAGTACGGGGTCCTCGTCGATATCCTTGCCGAGGTTCGGGAGGAGGCCCTCGCCGCACGCAGCGTCGGGTTCGACGAGTGGGCCGCCCGCTGGGAGCGTGCGCTGAAGCCGGACCTGATCACCCTCGTCAAACAGGGGCGCCACCAGGAGGTGAAGGACTCGGTCCTCAAGGTGCTGCGGGGCGACGAGGCCCCGGGCCACGTCTGGATCGTCGGCGCCGGGCCCGGGGACCCCGGGCTCATCACCCTCAAGGGCCGTAAGGCCCTGGACGGAGCAGATGTGGTGGTCTACGACCGGCTGGTGGACCCCTCGCTGGTCGAAGGCAAGGAGGCCATCTACGCCGGCAAGACCCGGGGCGGCGACAGCGCCCGGCAGGAGGAGATAAACGCCACTCTCATCCGGCTGGCGCAGCAGGGCCGGAACGTCGTTCGGCTGAAGGGCGGCGACCCCTTCGTATTCGGGCGGGGGAGCGAGGAGGCCGAGGCCCTGGTCGACGCAGGGATCGGGTTCACGGTCGTGCCGGCGCCCACCTCGGCGATCGCCGCCCTGGCGGCGGCGGGCATCCCGGTCACCGACCGGCGCTTTTCGTCGTCGGTGGCGATCGTCACCGGGCACTCGGGCGGCCCCCGGCCGGTTGACTTCAAGGGCCTGGCCGGATCGGTCGAGACGATCGTCGTCCTCATGGGATTGAACAACTTGAGAGAGATCTCCGACGGACTGCTGTCCGGCGGCCTCAGCCCCGGGACGCCGGTCGCCCTCATCCAAAACGGCACCCGTCCCGACCAGCGGGTGGTTGTGAGTGACCTGGAAGGCCTCGAGGAGGCGGCATCGGCGGCCGGCCTGGGCTCCCCGTCGATCCTGGTGGTCGGGGAGGTCGTGCGCCTGAGGAGCAAGCTTGTGGAAGGCGCCGGATAGCCGTGGTCCTCCCGAGCCTGCACGAGCAGCTGGCCGCGGCCGGCCTCGGACGTCTGGAGGCGGAGGTCAGCGGCCTGTCGGAGACGTCCATCGGCTTCTGGCTGACCGAGCCCCCGGAGCAGCCCGAGATCTCACCCCCGAGCAAGCTCGGCGGCAACCCCAACGTGCCCGGCCGGTTCGAGTGGCCGGTGGGCGACCGCCCCCTGGACTTTCTGCTCCAGCTCAACACTAACGAGCTGCGCAACATGGAAATGGCCCGGCTGCTGCCCCGCGGCGGTGTCCTCAGCTTCTTCTACGACCTCGAGGCCCAGCCGTGGGGGTTCGAGCTGGCCGACAAGGACCGGTTCCGGGT
Source organism: Actinomycetota bacterium (assembly GCA_035759705.1). Classification (NCBI taxonomy): domain Bacteria; kingdom Bacillati; phylum Actinomycetota; species Actinomycetota bacterium. The sequence continues at coordinate 13,288 of DASTUJ010000037.1, forward strand.
CTTCTACTTCGCCGAGATGTCCACGTTCGTCGAGCGCAGCCACCCGGAGGGCAAGGCCCGGCTCGACGAACGGTGCCTCGACTTCTTCCCCAGAATCTCGGTGCCGCACCCGAGGTCCCAGGCCGGCGACCTGCTGGAGATCCGGGCCTCGATGACCGAGTGGGAGATGGACAAGTACGCCGAGTTCGCCGCCGCCTACGAGCGGCGCCAGGGGCCTCCGATGTCCGACGCCAACCACCACTTCCTCGGCTACTCGGAGAACATCCAGAACGACATGCAGATCCAGGCCCAGCTGGTCTCCAACGGCGCCGGCGACGCAGGAGCGGAGGCCGAGGAGAAGCGCAACGAGCTGAAGGGAGGGGCATCGGACTGGGTCCTGCTTCTCCAGCTGGACTCCGACCCGTCGGCCAACCTCAACTGGGGCGACGCCGGCATGCTGTACTTCTGGATCCCCCGTCAGGACCTGCGGGACCGAAGGTTCGACCGGGTGTGGGCGATCCTGCAAAGTTACTAGGAGTATAAGTCGCTACACTGATTGACAATGCCAATCATCGATCCGAACCAGCACGACCGGTTTGTCCTCCGCCAGCGGTTCCGCATGGTGACCAACGAGTACGACTTCTACACCGCCGAGTCCGGCGGGGAAGCCGGGGACCCCTTCTGCTTCGTCAAGCAGAAGACCTTCAAGTTCAAGGAGGACATTCGCTTCTACACCGACTCCAGCCGCACCGAGGAGCTGCTGCGCATCAAGGCGCGGCACCGGTTCGACCCGTCGGCCCGCTACGACGTCACCGACTCGGCCGGCCAGACCATCGGAGCGATCCAGAAGGTCTTCGGCGCCAGCCTGCTCCGGTCGACCTACAAACTTTTCGACAGCTCCGGCCAGGAGACTGCAACCGTCATGGAGGAGAGCCAGGCGGTGGCGGCGATCCGGCGGCTCGTCGGGTTCGTGCCTTACCTCTCGGACGTAGCCAACTGGCTGCCCATCCCGTACCACTTCGTCTTCCTCCGGGGGGACACGGTCCTCGGCACCCACCGCCGGCGGATGTTCAAGATCAGCGACACCTACGATCTCGACATGACCCCAGACACCGGGCGGACCATCGACCGGCGCCTGGTTCTTGCGATCGCAGTCGGCATGGACGCACTTCAGGCCCGATAAAACTCTTTTCCTTCACCGCCGCACCGGGCGGTGTTAAGTTACGCAAATGAAGCTGTTGCCGGCTCGACTGCGGGGGTTGGTGGCGGCCCTGGCGCTGTTCGTCATTGCATTCGCACCGGCACCCGCGCTCGCCCAATCCGGCTTCGAGCAGATCACCGGCTACCAGGTCGACATGCTGATCGAAGAGCCCAGCGGCGACCTCGTGATCACCGAGAAGATCAACTACGACTTCGGCGCCGCGGAACGGCACGGCATCTTCCGCAACATCCCGGTCCGGTTCACCTACGACGACAAGTTCGACCGCATCTACCCGATCGACGTGATCTCGGTTACCGGATCGCCCGGCACGCCCGACGAGTTCGAGGAGCTGACCGAGGGCGACAACCACGTCCTCAAGATCGGCGACCCCGACGAGACGATCAGCGGCCTGCGCCAGTACGAGATCGTCTACCGCATCGAAGCCGCCCTGAACTCGTTCGACGAGCACGACGAGTTGTACTGGAACGCAGTCGGGTTCGAGTGGGACGTCCCGATCAGGAACATCAACGTCACCGTCACCGCCCCCGCCGACGTCACCCGGGCGGCGTGCTTCGCCGGGCCGGAAGGGTCGAGCCTGGGCTGCGCCGACGCCCGGACCGAAGGCCGCGAGGCCAAGTTCGCCCACCCGATGCTTAACGCCCGGGAGTCTCTGACCGTGGTCGTCGGGATTCCCACCGGCGTGGTGGACAAGCCGGCGCCCATCCTGGACGAGCGTTGGAGCCTGGCCAGCGCCTTCCGGGCGACCCCGTTCACCATCGCCGGCTTCTTGACGCTCACCGCACTGTTCGGCGCCCTCGTATACCAGCAGATCCTCCGGAAGGGCCGGGACCGCCGTTTCAGCGGGTCGCCGGTGGACGCCGCGATGGCGCAGTCGGGTCCGGAGGAGCCGATGGGCGCCTTCGAGCGACCCGGCATCCCGGTCGAGTACCTGCCGCCGGACAACCTGCGGCCGGGGCAGGTGGGGACGCTGGTCGACGAGACGGCGAACACGCTGGACGTCATCGCAACCATCGTCGACCTGGCGGTGCGCGGTTACATCCGGATCGAGGAGATCCCCAAGGAGGGCCTGTTCGGAAAGGACGACTGGTGGCTGCACAAGCTGAAAGAGCCCGACGAGGAGCTTCGGAAGTACGAAAAGCTGCTGATGAGCAGCATCTTCTCCGGCGGCCAGCAGGAGGTCATGCTCTCGCAGCTGGAGGACAAGTTCGCCACCAAGCTGAAGGCGGTGCAGGACTCGCTGTACAAGGACGTCGTCGACCAGGGCTGGTTCACCACCCGGCCGGACAAGGTCCGGCACACCTGGACGGCGATCGGGGTCGTGTTGTTGATCCTGGGGACGGCGTTCCTGGTGGCGGTCGCCGCGTTCACGCATTTCGGCCTGATGGCCATCCCGTTCCCGCTGGCCGGGCTGCTCGTGCTGGTCAACGCCCACCGCATGCCCAGCAAGACGGCCAGGGGCACCGCTGCCGCCCGCCGGGTCAAGGGCTTCCGCAGGTTCATCGAGGACTCGGAGAAGGACCGGGCGCGATTCGCCGAGGAGAAAAACCTGTTCTCCGAGTACCTGCCGTACGCTATCGTCTTCGGCGCCACCAAGAAGTGGGCTAAGGCATTCGAAGGAATCGACGGCCAGCTGCCGGAGACCTACTGGTACGTCGGCAGCCACCCCAACCACGCGTTCACTGCCTCATCGTTTTCGAACTCGATCAACGGCTTCACCACATCGACGGCCGGCACCATCTCCTCCACCCCTTCCTCCTCCGGCAGCAGCGGCTTCAGCGGCGGGGGAGGTTTTTCGGGAGGCGGCGGTGGTGGCGGCGGAGGGGGGTCCTGGTAATGGCGGAAGAGAAGAAGGGTCTGCTGAAGGAGTTTCAGGCATTTGTGTTGCGGGGCAATGTAATCGACCTGGCGGTGGGTGTCGTCATCGGCGGTGCGTTCGGGTTGGTGATCAGCTCTTTGGTGGAAAATGTTCTGACGCCCCTGACCGGGATCTTCCGGGTTCCGGACTTCAGGAGCCTCGCGGTGGAGGTGGGGCCGGCGACCCTCAGCTACGGCCTGTTCCTGAACGCGGTTATCTCGTTCCTGCTGGTGTCGGCGGCGATCTTCTTCCTGGTCGTCAAGCCGGTGAACAAGCTGAACGAGAGGCGCAAGACCGAGCCCGACGTGGTGTCGACCACCCGGGACTGCCCGGAGTGCCTGAGCGCCATTCCGAACGGAGCCTCACGGTGCGCCTTCTGCACCGCAGAGGTCCAGCCGTTGCCCGAGCCCGTTCCCGAGGGCTAGTAGTCCTCGCCCTTCAGGGAGCGGCGAAGCACCTCGGCAACCGGCAGGCGGGTGAACTCCTTGGGGATCGACTCGCCCAGCGACAGCCGGCGCTTGACCTCGGTTCCCGACAGGACGATGCGCTCCTCGGGGGAGTGGGGGCATGTCTTCACGGTGGTCATCTGGTCGCAGAGGCCGCACCAGAAGGCGTGGTCGAACAGCAGGGGGGTGATGCCGAGCTCGTCGGTGGTGAACTCGGTGAAGATCTCGTGGGCCTCGAACGAGCCGTAGTAGCTGGCGAAGCCGGCGTGGTCCCGGCCGACGATGAAGTGGGTGCAGCCGTAGTTCTTCCGGCAGATCGCGTGGAACACGGCCTCCCGCGGGCCGGCGTAGCGCATGGTCGCCGGAAAGGCCGTCAGCAGCACCCGTCCCGGAGGATAGAAGTTGGCCAGAAGCGTCTCGTAGGCGGCCATGCGGACCGTTGCCGGGAAGTCTTCGCCCTTGCCCTCGCTGACCATCGGGTGCAGCAGCAGCCCGTCGATGGTTTCCAGCGCAACCTTGGTGTGGTACTCGTGGGCCCGATGGATCGGCTGGCGGGTCTGGAAGCCGGCGATGGTTCTCCACCCTCGCCGGGCCAGCTCTTCCCGGACCAGCGCCGGGGTGAGCCGCAGGCTCTCGAAAGGCCGGCCTGCCGGAAGCGCCAGAACTGTGACACGGCCCCCCAGCAGGTGCTCCCCCCGCTCGGCGATGGCCGCCACGCTCGGGTGGTTCAGGTCCTCGGTGCGGTAGACGTGCCGCGCCTCGGCGGAGCGATCGTAGGGGAAGACCTCCTCAAGGTGAAGGATGGCCAGGATCTCGCCGGCCGGTGACTTGAGGACGATGTTGTCCTGGCCTTTGAACGACTCCAGCTCCTCGTCGGTGGCCGACAGGGTGATCGGGAGGGTCCACGCCAGGCCGGACATGAGCCGCATCTCCTTCAGGACGCACTCGTAGTCCGACCGGCCCATGAAGCCCGTGAGGGGGCTGAACGCGCCCACCGCGAGGCACTCGAGGTCGGCCAGAGTACGGCCCGAGATCGTAATGGAGGGCAGGTCCGGCGCCTTGTCGACCCACCCGGCGGCATCGTCCCCGGTGGCCATCAGCTGGATCAGCACCCCGCCGTGCGCGGGGGCGCCGCCGGTGGCGTGGCGGGAGGTGGTGCGGTCGTCGCGAGTCGTCATGCTTCAAGTCTCCCTGGCTGTAGCGCGAACTGCGGCCTCTGGCCCGAAGGGAGTGGGCGGTTCCCGGTAGGCATTTCGTGCCCGGGTATTCTATCCAACGTTATCGCGTAGCTTCCGGCAGGTAAGATCAAAACGATGCCGCACTCCACGTCCTCCTATCAGCCCCCTCAGTACGGTGGCTATCAGCCACCCGGCAAGGGCCCCGATCCTTACGGGCCGGTCGACAAAGAGGGTATGGCAAACCTCCTCACCCCCAAAACCGTCGTCCAGCTGGCGGTTTGGATCCTGATGTTCGGGCTCGGGGCCGGGCTATCCGGCTTGATCCTCTTCGCTGTGTATCAGGGGCAGGTGAACAGCCTGCGGAGCGAGCTGCTGGAATCCCAGGAGGAGCTGCAGAAGAGCCTGGAGGAGAAGATCGGCAGCGCCCCCGCACCCACCGAGTCTCCAAACCAGACCGTGTCCGGCGCCACCCCGAGCCCGGTCGACCCCACCAAGCAGCTGGTTCAGACGACGGCACCGGCGATTGTCGGGATCACGGGCAAGGACTCGTCGGGTGCGCCCGCCAGCGGAACGGGGTTTGTAGTCAACTCCACCGACGACGGAACCTGGGTGGTCACCAGCTACAAGCTGGTGGCAGGCGTGAAGGAGTTCAACGACCCGTCGGTGCGCCACCGCAACTCGGACCTCGTGGGCGAGGTCTACGAAACGGACCCGGGCAGGGACCTGGCTCTGGTGATCTACCGGGTGGCTGCGGAGCGCTCGCTTCGGTTTTCCCGCGTCACCGAGCCCAAGGAGGGCGACCAGGTTTACGCCGTGGGCAGCATGCGCGGCCAGCCGTACGCCACCGGCATCGCAGCCAAGCTGACGAGCGTCACATCGGGGTCATTGGGCATCGACACCGAGATCCCGGACGCCTACCTGGGCGGGCCGCTGCTCGACGCCGACGGCAGGGTTGTGGGAATTCTCACCAAAAGTGTTACCGGAAGGTCGACGGCGACCCCGGCTGCGGGCACCACCAGGGCCGACGCCACACCGATTGAAGCAGCCTGCTCTCGGATTCTCCGGTGCCCCTCGAACAACAGGACGAAGACAACCCCGAGCCCTTCGCCGGGCAAGACGGCCAGCCCGGCGCCTGCCCCTCCCGCCGCTCCTCCTACCGAGGCGCCTGCCGAGGTCGGCCCGGGTGACGTCGTCCAGCCGCCGGTGTCGAACCCGAACACCGCCGACGTGCCCATCGGCTAACCACCCGTTTACGGGGGCGTCGCGCTCGAGGTTGGAACGGGATTCGGGCTCACAGGCGCCGGAGTGGGCGACTGATTACCGAATATGTCCGACAGCAGGTTGCCCCCGGTTGAGTTCGGCGGCTGGGGTGGAGGCGAGTAGGTGGGAGTCGGAATCTCCGGCTCGGGTGTGAACGGCACATACGACGGCTCGACAAAGGGCGAAGCAAACGGATCGGGCGTCGCCGCCGCCTTGCGCGGCAGGGCCAGCGGCTCGAGCGGCTCCGGGTCGGCAAACGGTGTGATGTCACGCCCGTCCAGCGCCGGCTTCTGATAGGCGGCCCAGATCTGCGCCGGGATGGTGCCGCCGGTCACCCGATTGAGGCCCCGGACCCCGAGCAGCGGCTTGTTGGCGTCCTTGAAGCCGATCCACACGCTGGTCGACAGCTCCGGCGTATAGCCGACGAACCAGGCGTTCTGGAAGTCCTGCGCGGTGCCGGTCTTTCCCGCAACCGGCCGCCCGATGTTGGCGCGGGTCCCGGTTCCACCGGTGACCACGCCCTCCAGGATGTTGGTGGCGTTGTCGGCGACCTGGGAGTCCAAGGCGTCCTTGCCGGGCGCCGGGCCCTCCTCGATTACCGTGCCGTCCGCCTCGGTGATCTTGGAGACGACCTTCGGCTCGTGATAGATGCCGCGGGCGGCCAGGGTGCCGAAGGCCGACGCCATCTCGAACGGGGTGACCTCCTCGGAGCCCAGAGTCAGGGCGGGAACCGCCTCGATGCGCGTCCGGCACGCGTCCTCCGCGGTTACGGTGCATCCGCTCCTGGGGGGCATCCACTCCGGGCCGGGGATGCCCATCCGGCGGATCGTGTCCACGGCCTCCTTGGGCCCCACCTTGAGGATCAGCTGGGCGTACACGGTGTTGACCGAGTTCACGGTCGCCCTCCGCAGGTCGAGGGTGCCGAAGCCGGCGTTGTCGAAGTTGCTGACCTCGCACTTCGGCCGCCACGCCTGCAGGCAGATCGTCGACGGGCCGCGGAAGCTGCTGGTGGGCAGCAGGCCGCTTTCCAGCGCCGACACCAGCACGAACGGCTTGAACGACGATCCCGGCTGCCGGCGTCCCTGGATGGCGATGTTGTACTTCTCCGCCAGGTAGTCACGCCCGCCGACCAGGGCCTTTACGTAGCCGGTGGAGGGCTCGATGGAGACTAGCGAGGCGTAGGGGTCGCTGGGGGCCGGAAGCGCCTCGTTGATAGCCTTCTCGGCCAGGTCCTGGAGGCGGGGGTCGAGGGTCGTGGTGACCTCCAGGCCGCCGTTGAAGGTCCGCTCAACGCCGTAGGTGTGCTGAAGGTACTTCTTGACGGCGTCGACGAACCACGGGTACTTGAGGATCTCCTC
>DASTUJ010000038.1 GCA_035759705.1 Actinomycetota bacterium
CGCTCACACCCTGAGCCTTCAGCTCTTCAGGGTCCCTGAATCGGAAGAACGCCTTGTTCTCCAGAAGCCGTTCCGCGGCCTCACCTAAGTTGGTCCGGATTTTGGGCGTGAGCTCGTCGAGGTGCTCCAGCACGTTCTCCAGCGTGCCGTAGGTCTGGATGAGCTTGGCCGCGGTCTTCTCGCCCACCCCCGGCACGCCTGCGATGTTGTCGGACGGGTCGCCGCGCAGGGCCGCGTAGTCCAGGTACTGCGGCGGCTCGAAGCCGTACCGTTCCCGGAAGGCCGCCTCGTCGAACACAATGGTTTCCGAGATGCCCCGGACGTTCCGGATGACCGTGATGCCGGGCTGGACGATCTGGAAGAAGTCCCGGTCGGCGGTGAGGATGTTGACCTCCACCCCTTCGGCCGCTAGGCGGGTCGCGAGGGCGGCAATGATGTCGTCTGCCTCCACGCCCGGACTTCGGAAGATCGGGATGCCGAGCGTCTGCAGCACCTCGTGGATCAACCCGATCTGGGGCCGGAACTCGTCGGGCGCGGCGATGCGCTGCTGCTTATACTCCGGCCGGATGGCAATGCGCTCGGCCGGCGCCCCCATGTCGAACGCGGCGACCACGTGGCGGGTGCCGAGGGTCTGCATCGCCTTTATCAACATCGACGTGAAACCGAAGACGGCGTTGGTGGGAGTTCCGCTTTTTGTGCGCAGCTCCGGAGGGAGCGCGTAGAAGGCACGGTAGGCCAGCGAGTGGCCGTCCAGAAGGAGTACTTTGCGCTTGCTCCGGGCCCCACTCACGATCTTCCGACTATAGTACTAAGAGATGTCGGCACAGGTTCCCCAAGGGGCTCAGGAGTACCTCGAATGTATTTTCGAGATGGAGGAAGAGGGCGCCGTGATTCTTCAGGCCCGCCTCTCTGAGCGGCTCGGGGTAACGCCGGCCACCGTCTCCCAGGCGGTCAAACGGCTGGTCTCCGAAGGCCTCATCGAGATCGAGGATCGCAAGATCAGGCTCACCAAGACCGGCGTCGAGGTGGCCACTCCCCTGGTCCGCCGCCACCGCCTGGCGGAACGGCTCCTGACCGACATTCTGGAGATTCCCTGGTACCGGGCGCACGAGGAGGCACACGACTGGGAGCACGTGATCTCCCCCGAGGTCGAGCAACGGATCCTGGAGAAGACCGGCGCCACCACCTGCCCCCACGGCAACCCGATTCCCGGCATGACCCCGCCCTACGTCCGCTCGCAGCTGGTCCCGCTGACCGACATGGCCGTCGGCGACTGGGGCACCCTCTGCCTGCTCAACGAGGACGTGGAGCTGGTCACCGGCATCCTTCAGTATTTCCAGGAGCACAACCTGATGCCCGGGGCGACTCTCAAGGTCACCGGGGTGGGCCCAGACGGCACCCGCACGCTCTCCGTCGACGGCAAGACTGCCTCTTTGGGGCCGAGCCTCGCCGACAACCTGTGGATCGAGCCCGGCAACAACTGATCGGCCCCAAAGAGTGGAGACGGTCAACCACCCGATCTTTGCTCGCATCTACACCAGGTACAGCAGGTCGATGGAGAAGGGCGGCCTGGCCGACCTGCGGGGCAAGCTCCTCGCCGGCCTTCACGGCAGGGTGGTCGAGGTCGGCGCCGGCAACGGCATGAACTTTCCCCACTACCCGGCCTCAGTCGAAAGTGTCCTCGCCGTCGAGCCCGACCGCTATCTGCGTGAGCGGGCGGCCGAGGCTGCGCCGCCGGCAAAGGTGCGGATCGAGGTCACCGACGGAACCGCCGGGTCGATTCCCGCCCCCGATGGGTCGTTCGACGCGGTGGTGATGTCGCTGGTGCTGTGCTCGGTCGACCAGGGCGCGGCCCTGAGGGAGGCCCGCCGGGTCCTCAAGCCGGGAGGCCGCCTGCACTTCCTGGAGCACGTCCGCGCCGAGACCCCCGGCCTGAACCGGGCCCAACGGTTCGTGGACGCGACCTTCTGGCCGAGGCTGTTCGGCGGCTGCCACACCAACCGCGACACGCTGGGCGCTCTGGAGGCCGCCGGCTTCACCGTCACTCAGCTCGAGCGCTTTCTCTTTCCCGAATCGAAGGTGGCCACGCCCGCTTCACCCTGCATCCTCGGCGTCGCCACCCGCTCGCTGGGTTGACATCGGCCTGCCTTTAGGTATAGCTAATACCCCTAGTTAGCCCTCACTAAGTAGGGCCGGACCAAAGGGGGACCCACTGACTAACAACAACTCCGGGCACCACGCGCCCGTTCGCAGGCTCCGAACGGGGCGGACTCTGCTTTGCCTCACCGCAATCGTCCTCTTGATGGCGGCCGCCTGCGGCGGCGACGAGGGCGCCGAGGTCCGCAACATCGGCGAGAGCGAAGGTGCGTCCGGCTCGGCCTCCAACACCGTAGTGGGCGGCTCGGCTTCCGGCTCAGCTTCCGGTTCGGGAGCAGCCTCCGGTTCGGGTGCGGCTTCCGGATCTGCGTCGGGCTCAAGCTCAGAGGCTGCAGCCACCCCTGCGTTCACGGAGGCGGAGGCCGACACCAAGCTCGACTACACGCTGGCCGACTACAAGTTCGACGGACCGACCGAGGCCAAGGGCCCGAAGGTCCTGTTCACCGCCGTGAACACCGGCAAGGAGAACCACGAGCTCGAGATCCTGGACGCCTCCGGTAAGGCTCTGGGCGAGATCGAGGAGTTTGCCCCCAACGCCACAGCCGACCCGCTGGCGGTCGAGCTGCAGCCGGGCACCTACACCCTGCAATGCATCCTGGAGACCGCCGACGGCAAGGTCCACAAGGACCTGGGAATGGTCTCGACCCTAACTGTTACCTAGACTTCGCCTGCTTTGTGAAGCCCTGAGCCATTGGCCGAAGCAAGCCCGGCCAATGGCTTCTGGGCCCCCTCATTGACGGCCTGATCCCCAGGACGCACAGCTAGCATTCTGAGGGCGTCATCCAGCTGGACCTGCTGTCGCTCCGCCAGGCCCATTCGAGTCGCCAGGCGGGCGAAGTCTCGGGCCCGCTTCTGGTGCACGCTGCAATCTTCGCCTTTGCGATGGGAACACTCGGCATGCACGAGGGCGAGGTGGAGGTACGCCTCGGCCGAGGGTAGCTTCTCGATAGAATCTTTCAGGCACTGGAGGATCTCTTCCAGTTCTTTGTTCAATCGAAAGCGGGTCCAGCCCTCCACGTCGGCGATGTTGGCCAGCAAAACGTCGGAGTTGACTGCGCCGTTACCGACCCTTTGCTTGACCTCTCCCAGCCTTACGAGGTTTTGCTCCAGGCGCGCGTCGCGATCGGTCAGGGAGGCGACAATGTTTATCTCAGCCAGGGCAGCCAGTTCCTTGACGGTGACGCGTTCGCCGCTCTCCTCGGGCGTCCCGAGGCAGGTCTCCGGTCTGAGGCTGGTGGTGGACAGCTCCGCGAGGAGATCTTGAAGCTCCCGCTCGCCTTCGCAGACCGCCCCTGTGCGCACATAGGAGATTCCGGTATACAGCCGGGCAAGATGTGGCTTGAATTCAAGAGCATTGGCCAGCTGAAAGCTGGCTGCTGCCTTTTCGTACTCATCCAACTCG